>JBBDZM010000010.1:0-18136 GCA_040900165.1 Patescibacteria group bacterium
TTTCTCATCCACCAAAAAATTCTGCCCGAACTTTTTGTTGGGAAATTTGTTGAGGGTTTTTAAAATTTCTGATGGTTGCATCAGGGCAATTTTACTCTTAATTTAGCTAAAAATCACTGTTTAAATCGAAAAAATCCGAGCCAGGACCGAGCAAGCCTGCCCGGTCAGCGAGGAAGTTTTTCACCACCCGCCTGGGGCAGCGTGCGGGGGTGGGAGTGCAGAGGGTAGGGGGCTGCTTCGCAACTAAGCCCCTTGCCCTCTGCAAAAAATAGATATTTAGAATTAATTAGAGGATTTCTTCAACCCGAATATTCTGCATGACCCCCTGGCCGAGGGTGCCGCCGAGGGCCTGGAAATACTCTGGCGCCAAATCCACCAGCACGCCAGTAGCGCCGCAGATACAACCATCGTTACGGACAATGATTGATTTACCGGTGTTTAGGTTAGTAATTCGCACCAAAGTACCAGCTGGAAACAAATCCATCGCCACTTTTGTACCATATGAATTAACGTACCAGGTAGCTTTGCCAAAGTATGTCTCACCGATCTTTAGCTTGCTACCAATTTTAATAATTCTATTAACCACCTGCTTGACGGTTTTGGTGGAAGTAAGGGTTTTGCTAATTAATTCGCCGTCCTCGCGAATTAGCAGGAACTTGTTTTCGATCTGCCCATTACTACCCGCCTCGACAACGGTATTAGTGCCAAGGTAGGAGTTGGGGTCGTCTTGCTCGATAACTCTGTACTCAATTGTCTCAAACTCACTGATGGTTGTTCGGTTAACTCGGGTAATTGTTACTAATATATCCGGCTGGAGGGGGGTGGCCAGGGCTGGGGAAATTCGATCGTCTTTGCCCAGCTCCAGATTTTTCTCGATTAGCAGATCGCCAACGGTACTCTGCCAGGTTCTGATTGCATATGAACGCTTGCCGTCAATCAGTCCAACGGGCATCGAACGCAAAACGGTTATAACGCTACCAATCCCCAAATTGGGATTGGGGAAAGCCGAAACGATATCCTCCGGATAGTACTGCTTGCCGGCCTCGGTAAAAGCCGCGCTAAGAGTGGTCGCTGATGAGCTGGCATGAAAAACTTCAACTGGGTGGTTGGGATCGGTGCTGGCCAGGATTATTTCTTGCTGGGCATCGGCCGGACTTAGAAATGAAAAAGCGGCAAAAATAAGCGCCCCAACTCCAACAACCAACCAGATCGGTCGAAACATGAATGTGTATCTACACTAGCCCCAGTAGGCAAGAAGTCAATCCCTCACCTGTCGGCTAGGCTATTCTTCAAACGACGCTTCAGTTGAATATACGCTTTTGCGAAATATTTGAGGTTTTTCTCGCGCGTTAACGCATCGTTTCTTGAAGAATAGCCTTCAACATAGACTAGTTCCCAAGGCAAATAACGTTTGGTGCTCGTCGACTCACCTCTTTGGTGTTCGGCAATCCTATTCTGCAAATTGCTTGTGTAACCAATATATAACTCTTTACGCTTCTCACTTCTAAGTACGTAGACCCAGTACATACGTCAATCGTAGCAATTTGCTAGCCGTACAGGTGAGGGATCAATTCCCGACCCGTTGGCCGACGTGTTTTAGAGGCGGTCAACCAAGCTGGAGTCCAGCTCGCCCAAAAACCGGCTCGGCAGAGTTGCATTCATGCCGCCGTGCAAAATTCTGGTTCGGGCGTAGGTCAGATAGAGCCGTTTTTTGGCCCGGGTCATGCCGACGTAGCAGAGCCGCCGTTCTTCATCCATCTCGGCGTCGTTATCAAGCGAGCGCATATGGGGCATTAGCCCCTCCTCTAGCCCGGCCAAAAAGACCGTCGTGAACTCCAGTCCCTTGGAAGAATGCAAGGTCATTAAAGTAACGGCGTCGGCTCCCCGATCGAAGTTATCGACGTCGCTGACCAGGGCGACGTGCTCCAAAAATTCCTCAATTTTCTCAAATTCTTGAGCAAGATTGAGCAATTCTTCGACGTTCTCCCAACGGCTTTCGCCCTCCTCGGTACCGTCATCGACAAAGTTTTGATACTTACTAAAACGCAGAATCTCCTGGAGCATCGCTACCGGCAGGCTGTTGGCGGTTTTTTCTCTAATAATTTTCATCGCCTCCAAAAATAGCTGGACTTTCTCGCCACCGGCTTCAACGGTTTTGGGGCCAATCCCTCGGGGCGGAGTATTAATAATTCGCTTAAGTGAATGAGAGTCGGCTGGATTAACCAATACTCGCAGATACGAAAGCATATCTTTAACCTCTTTGCGCTCATAGAAACGCAGGGCTCCGACTAACCGGTAAGGAATGCCTTCTGAAAGGAAAATTTCCTCCAAAATTCGGGACTGGGCGTTAGTCCGGTAGAGTACGGCGCCGTCCGACCAGTTGTAGCCCAACCCCCGCAAAGTCCGGATTTCGGTGGCAATAAAGTCGGCCTCGGCGTAGGCGTTGTTGGCTTCGTAGACAGTGATCGGCGGGCCAGATTCGTTGTCGGTCCAGATGGTTTTATTGGAGCGTTTTTTAACTTTTTTAATAATCGTATCGGCCCCACTCAAAATCGTTTTGGTCGAGCGATAGTTCTGCTCCAACTTAATCACAGTCGTGTCCGTAAAATCTCGCTCAAAATTCAAAATGTTCTGGAAATTAGCGCCGCGCCAGGCATAAATGCTCTGAAAATCGTCGCCAACGACGCAGAGGTTATTGGTTTTGGGGTTGGTCAGCAGCCGGGTTAGCTGGTACTGGGCTTTGTTGGTGTCCTGGTACTCATCGACCATCACATATTTGAACTGCTGGTGATATTTATCCCTAATAGTCACTGGTAAATGACTAAGTGGGCTCTTACCGCCCACTATATTTTTTTGGGTTTGGAGTAGCCCAACCGTGCGCATAATCAAATCATCGAAATCCAGAGCCTGGAGCTTGCCTAGCTCTTTCTGATAGTCGCGGTAAACCTCCAGGGCAATTGTCTGAAAATGCCCTTGGGCAAACGGCTCGTATTGGCTGGGGGTCATCAGCTCATTTTTGGCGCCGCTAATAATTGAGCGGATCGCCTGGGGACTGTACTGTTTGGGGTCAAGATTTTTGGTTTTGAGAATTTGTTTGATTAACGAGAGCGAGTCATCGGAGTCGAAGATCGTGAAGCTTTTCGATAATCCGAGTGCTTCGTGCTCGGCGCGCAGGATTCGCACGCAGATCGAGTGGAATGTCCCGACCCACGGCAATAATCGGCGCATCGCCAAATTGGGATTGCGCTCAAAACCACTTGTTGGTTGGCCCAAAATTTTTAAAATCCGCTCGGCCAGTTCCTGGCTGGCTTTATTGGTAAAAGTAATCGCCAAAATCTCGTTTAAGTTGGCTCGCTTTTGGTCAACAATAAAAGCCAGTCGGTGGGTTAAGCATTTGGTCTTGCCCGAACCGGCGCCGGCCAAAATTAAAACCGGTCCTTCGGTGGCTTTGACGGCTTCGCACTGGGCCGGATTTAAATCGGCAAAAATGGGATCTTTGGTGTTAGACATGCAAAAACGAGCGTAGCTAAATACACCTATACAAGCAATCCGCATTATTCATCAAACTTATATCCAATTTGTTAAAAAATTATCGAAAAACTCCGAGCCAGGACCGAGAACGCTTTCCCGGTCAGCGAGGAAGTTTTTCCCCACCCGCCTGGGGCAGCGTGCCGGGGGTGGAGGTGCAGGAGGTAGGGGGTGGGCTTCAAGACTCTGAACCCCTATCTCCTGCAAAATATTGCTATGGCTTAGCTTTAGCCCGACGCTCGACGCCGTAGAACCGGCCTTGCTCGGCTTTGAAATGGAGCTCGACTTCGCCAATTGGACCGTTACGGTGCTTTCTAATCAAAATATCGGTAATCCCTTTGCGCTCGGTATCGCGGTCGTAGTAGTCCTCTCGATATAAAAACATCACGATATCGGCGTCCTGCTCAATCGAACCGGAGTCACGCAAATCGGATAATTGGGGGATTTTTTTGTCGCGACTCTCGACGGCGCGGGAGAGCTGGGAGAGCGCCAACACCGGAATATTCAACTCCCGAGCAATCGCTTTAAGTGAGCGGGAAATCTCCGAAACCTGCTGAACTCGGTTATCACTATAGTTAGCACCGCCACCGCCATCAATTAGCTGCAGGTAATCAACCACAATTAATCCCAGGTTCTGATCGGCTTTCAGCCGGCGGGCCCGGGTGCGGATGTCGACAGTGGAGAGCATCGGCGTGTCGTCGATAAACAGCGGTGCCTCGGCCAAAGTACCCATCGCCATACCGATCGCCGGGAAATCGTCTTCGCGCAGATTACCGGTACGGAGTTTCCACCCATCAACCATCGCTTGGGCACAGATTAACCGGTCAACAACTTGTTCTTTGCTCTGCTCCAGCGAGAAAAAGCCGACCGGCACTTTGCTCTGGACGGCGGCATTGAGGGCGATATTTAAGGCAAATGTCGTCTTACCCATACTCGGACGTGCTGCCAGAATTATCAGATCCGACTGCTGAAGCCCCGAGAGTTTATTGTCCAAATCCTTAAAGCCGGTTGGGACACCGCGAAGCATTCCCTTTTCCCGGTGCAGCAGATCGATTCGATCAAAGCTCGTTGCCAAGATATCGGAGATCGGCAAAAAGTTATCGCGGCCTTGATTGTTGCTGACATTAAAGAGAGCTTTTTCGGCCTCATCCAACACCACTGCCACCTCTTTATCTTCGTCGTAGCCCAGCTCAGAGATTTTCTGGCCAGCCCCTAATATCCGCCGGAGCAGGGCTTTTTGAGCAACAATTTCGGCGTAGTGAACCACGTGCAGGGCGGTTGGGACGGTATTAACGAGATTAGCCAAATAAGCCGCCCCGCCAACCTCATCCAATTGCTTTAAGCTCTCCAGCTCGTTGGTAAGGGTAACTAAATCTATCGGCGAACGTTTTTCGTAGAGCCGCAGCACCGCCCGAAAAATCACCTGGTGGTCGTGACGATAAAAATCCTGGTCCTTTATCAGATCCGAGACCTTATCCATGGCTTCTTTGTTAACTAAAACTGCCCCCAAAACGGCGGATTCGGCCTCGATATTCTGCGGCGGTAATTTGCCAAAAGCCGCACGGGGATTGCCTAGATTGCTATGACGATCTATTGGCTGCGTGGCCATTACTCACTCTCCTCTAGCTCAAATACGTCGACAACGGCGCTGACCAGATCTTCTTCGTTGCCACCTTTAGTGTCAAGGTCGCTGCGAACTTCGCACTCCAAGGCTAGTTTTTTGCCGGCAATTTTTTCGGCTGCGCCTTCGAGAACTTTGCGGTTTTTGGCCTCAAACAGTCGCTCGGAGTAAAACCGAAATTTGACTGCTAGTAGCATTTTCGAATCTGTCAGATCTAATAAAACTGCTGATTTAAGTAGCATATAGAGAGCGTGATTTTGCTGTTTGATCTCGTGTAATAAGGCATTCCAGAACTCCTCGGCTCCCTCAACTGGCTTGAGCGGGCTGGAGATATTGTCAGGCAAGACAATTACCGCGCTTTTTTCGCGCGTTATTGGGTCGACAGCAGTTTCTTCCTCGGCTGATTTGGCCGGCTCCTCCACTTTCTCGCTCGATTGGATGTTCTCAACGTTGGTCGGAATTGGCTCGGCGGCTTTGGGCGCAATCTGGACAGGCGCTGTTTTTTGCAGAGCACTAGCGATGCTAATCAACCGGGAGATAATCGAGCCAGCCGGATCGCTGCTGTAGCGGCTGCGGCTAATCGCTACTAATAGTTGCTCCAAAATTTGAGCATCTTTGCCCAAATTACTCTCGGACTCGGCTAGTAAAATTTGGCGTTTATAGACATCGGCCAGGACCTTGGCCATTACTACTAAGTCCCAGCCCTGTTGCAGGCAATCAACCAGAATTTTCTGGACTACTAACGGCTGGCCGGCTTCTAATGATGTGGTTAATTGATCGATAATTTGTTGCGGCGGTAAACCGAGCATCTCCTGCAACTCACCGGCTGATATTTTTTTGGTTTGACCAGCCAAGCTACCGAGTAGTGACAGGCCATCACGAAACGACCCCTCGGAGCGGGCGACAATAACATCGTAGGCGGCGCTATCAAGCTGGATTTTTTCGTTTTTGGCAACTTTTTCAAGTAAGCCCCGGAGCTGCTCATTACTGGCCCGATGAAAGTGAAACCGCTGGCAGCGCGACAAAATTGTCTCCGGTACTTTGTGTTGTTCGGTCGTTGCTAAGATAAAAATCACATGCGCCGGCGGTTCTTCGAGGGTTTTGAGCAGAGCGTTGAAAGCCGGTGGGGTGAGCATATGGACTTCATCGATTATGTAAACTTTGTACTTGGTTTTGACCGGGGTGAAATTAACCCGCTCACGCAGCTCCCTAATTTCATCGATCCCCCGATTGGAGGCAGCGTCAATTTCAATTACATCCACCGCCGAGTTGTTTAAGATATCCAGGCAAACCTCGCAACTATTGCAGGGGTTGCCGTCTGGCTTGGGTTTGAGGCAATTAACAGATTTGGCAAATAAGCGGGCAAAAGTGGTCTTGCCGCTCCCCCGGGGACCAGAAAATACGTAGGCGTGGCTGACTTTATCCTTAGTTAGGGCATTCTGCAGAGCGCCTTTGATGTGGGCTTGGCCAATTACATCGTCAAAATGCAGAGGGCGATAGAGCCGGTAGAGCGTGCTCATCGACGCTCCTGACAAGATTGGCAACGGGTAAAATGGGAAAAATAGAGCACTTTTGGCATCGGGCTCATACTAGTACAGACATCGGCAAATGTCACTGACATCTTAGTTGATGCCGGGATTTTCTAAGGACGGATTGATCGGTTAAATATTGTTTGGGACTTGGGGGGGGGTTGGGGTTTGGAGTTTCCCTAGCTTACGTAGTAAGCTAATGGTAGGAGGGTGAGTTGGCTGTCACAAACGACGTTATCAAGAAAATTGCCGCACAGGCGAAAATACCGACTTTTCGGGTTCGGGCCTATCTTAAAGCTACCACCGATATCGTTGGCGACTCATTACAGAAAAACGAAGACGTCGATATGGGTGAGCTTGGCAAATTTACGTTGGTGCGCCTCCCTAGCAGAAAAGTCACCACCAATTTTGGCGGCAAGAAACAGGTATTAAAACTAGAGGCCACTACTAGCCCGAGCTTTGTCGTTAACGAAACCCTTAAAGAACAGCTCACCACCACCCCGGAGTCCCAGGCCCCCAAAGAAGAAGTCGAGGAAGTTTTTCGGACCACCCCCCTGCAGAGCCGCGGTAGCGATGTCCAGTTTATTGAGCTGGGCGGCAAAATTATCGACAAAAAAATCCTCGCCTTAGTCCCAGAAAATATTGCCAAGAAATACTCGGCTGTACCATTTGCCGTTGAGGGCAAAATTATGTCGCTAGCAATGACCGACCCGGAAAACGAAGAGGCCTTTAACTCGGTTCGAAAACTATCCGGCAAGTTAGTTAAACCCTTTTTAGCCACCCAGGACGACGTTAACCACATTCTCGACCAATACTCCGGTCTTCAAGACCAAGTCAAAGAGTTGGTTGATATCAACGAAGAAGAAAACGTCGAGACAGTTAAGGAAAAAGACGAAAAAGTTACTAACGAAGATATCGCCGAAACCTCGCCGGCCGCTAAAATTATCTCTTCATTGTTAAAGCGGGCTGTTCGAGAACGGGCATCTGATATTCACATCGAACCGTCCGAAGAAGAAGTCCAGGTTCGTTTCCGCGTCGATGGCATTCTGCGAAAAGTTCTTAATCTACCCAAAGACATCCAACCGGCTGTTATCTCCCGGGTAAAGATCCTGGCTAATTTGAAAATTGACGAAACTCGCCTACCCCAAGATGGACGAATCCAAATCATACTTGATGGCAATCGGATCGACTTTCGTATCTCGACCCTACCGACCGTTAACGGCGAAAAAATCGTTGCTCGGGTCCTTGATCACTCCAAGGGAGTGCTGGACTTTGAAGCGATTGGGATTTGGGGACGATCGTTGAAAGTATTGGAAGATAACATTAAAAAAGCCCATGGCATGACGCTGGTCACTGGCCCGACTGGTTCCGGTAAATCAACCACCCTTTACTCGGTGATTAGCAAAATCAAAGACGACGCCATCAATATTATTACCATGGAAGATCCAGTTGAGTACCGAATGCCCGGCGTTAACCAAAGCCAGGTAAACTCGAAAATTGACTTTACCTTTGCTAGTGGCCTGCGCTCAATTTTGCGCCAAGACCCCGACGTGGTAATGGTTGGAGAAATTCGCGACCGAGAAACAGCCGATATCGCCGTCAACGCCGCCCTAACCGGCCACATTGTGCTCTCCACCCTCCACACTAACGACGCGGTCGGGGCGATTCCCCGCCTGTTAGATATGCAGATTGAGCCATTTTTAATTACCTCTTCGCTCAACTCGGTCATTGCCCAACGGCTCTGCCGGCGAATCTGCGACAAATGCAAAATCGAGCTCCCCCTTAAACCAGAGGAAATGGCGATAATTAACACCGAAATTGATTCGATGCCCGAGCCAGAAAAAACCGACTCGAAGAAAGCTCCAAAATTCTATCACGGCCAGGGCTGCGATGCCTGCGGGGACTCGGGCTACAAAGGACGAATTGGCATCTATGAAATTCTGGCGCTGAGCGAACCGTTAAAAACCCTAACCCTCAAGCGAGCCACCAGCTCCGAGCTAGAAGTCCAGGCCAAAAAAGAGGGGCTAATTACCCTAAAACAGGACGGTATTCTCAAGGCCCTTCACGGTGATACAACCATTGAAGAAGTCTGGCGAGTAACCAAAGACTAATGACTACCTACAGCTACAGCGCTAAAACTCCCGAAGGTGGTACTAATGAGAAGGGAGAGATTGAGGCCGAAAGCACTAACGAGGCCGCCAGCAAGTTGCGCGAAAAAGGGCTCTTGCCGATAACGATCGGTCTACCAAAAAAGAAACTTGATATTCGCCTATTTAAGAAAAAGGTTCCGTTACGGGAGAAAATTATCTTTACTCGCCAGCTAGCCGTTATGGTTAAGGCCGGTTTACCATTAACCAGCGCTATCCAGGCACTGCGAAAACAGACCGAAAACAGCAAGTTCCAAGAGGTTTTGGACGATGTCATTATCCAGGTTAGAGGCGGCCAGACGCTATCGTCGATAATGGGTAAACACACCGATGTTTTCCCCGATGTTTATATTGCCGTCGTCCGGGCTGGCGAGAGCACCGGGAAACTCTCCGAAGTTTTGTTCACTTTAGCCCAACAGCAGGAAAAGCAGGCCGAACTAATTAGCAAAGTTAAGGGCGCCCTAATGTACCCAGCAGTAATTTTGGTAGCGTTAATCGGGGTAATTGGCCTAATCGTCTTCTTTGTTCTGCCAAGCTTGCAGACAATCTTTGCCGACTTTGGGTCGGAATTGCCGTTTACCACCAAGCTGCTGTTTAGCACCTCAACTTTTGCCCAACGCTACTATTGGTTAATTGCCCTTATTTTAATCGCCCTGTTCTACTTACTGCGCTTCTCGATTAGCAAGCCCCGAGGCCGACTGGTCTTCGATCGGTTTGTCCTGATTATGCCGGTCTTTGGTGATCTAACTAAAAAAGTTTATATGGCCAATTTTGCCCGAACGATGGCCATGCTTACCCAAGCCAGTTTGCCGATTTTAGAGTCAATCAAGATTGTTCGCCGTACCATCTCCAATAAGCACTACGACAACGCCTTTGTCCGGATCTCCCAAGCCGTCGAAAACGGCCAGCCGCTATCAAAAGCGATCGGTCGAGAGCCGATTTTCCCACCGATGGTTACGCAATTGATTAACTTGGGCGAACAGTCTGGTGAGCTGGAGTCGGTATTAGGGGAAATCTCTCGCTTCTACGACTCCGAGGTTGATAACATTACCCGCAACCTCTCGGCTTTGATCGAGCCGATTATGTTAATTATTATGGGTGTTGGCGTCGCCTTTGTTGTAACCTCTGTTCTAAGCCCAATCTACAAGCTGGTTGAAAACTTCTAACGATGTTACGGGGCGCTTGGCTAGCTAAAAAACAAGGCGGCTACACGGTGGTGGAGGTTTTGGTAGCGGCCGCTATTTTTTCGCTGGCAATGTTATTAATCTTTGGGACTTATATGCTTACTCTCAAACTGACCAAAACTGGTCGGGAAATATCGGTTGCCTCAAATTTAGCCGAGCAGATGATCGATGATATTCGGACAACTTCGTTTGAAAATATCGCTCTCAACTCCAATCCGTCAGCCGTTGCCACTACCAAACTACCGGGGGGGCTGACTAAAACCTACGTCACCCTGTTTGAGGACAACAGTAAGCTTAAAGAAGTTAGAATAATTGTCTACTGGGACGGTCGCCTGGAAGCTAATGCCATTAAGATAACAACGGTTATTACCCAGGGCGGCTTAACAAATGTGGGGAGTCCTGGTGCCGAACAATAAGCGCGCCTTGACCCTAATTGAGCTGCTTATTGCGATGGCGATTAGTATCGTTGTTTCGGGGGTAATTTTGGCAATTCTGGTTAGTTCGTGGCGGGCCGATATCGCCCAAACCGCCTATCTCGATCTTCAGCAGAAAAGTCGAACGGCCGTTGACGAAATATCTAGCACCATCAAGGTATCTTCCGGGGTAGTCACTAGCCACACCGCTGGTGGAACTACCTATACCACCTCCTCTACCGAGTTGGTCCTTAAAACCCCGGCCATTGATGATAGCCTCAATATCCTGACCGGCACTGATTACTATGTTTTTCGCCGCAACCCTATCACAGCGACAATACTGGAGAGAATTATTGTCGCCGATCCCGCCAGCAGTCGGACAACCATCGCCAGCCCCGTTACCCTCAATGACGTTACCGGAGCCTTAACTTTTACTTACCACGACAGTGCCGGAGCAACTATCACTCCTGGTGTCGGCGACGTTACCACCAGTACCGCTGTTAAGGTGGTGGTTGATAGCCGAAAAACCGTTCAGGGCCGAACGCTTAGCAGAATAATTGATAATTTCGTATATTTAAGGAACCGATGAAAAAATCACTGTCCGGACATATCTTAGTTTTTGCTCTAGCGGTGCTGGGAATACTGTTTGTGCTGACAACAGCCGCCCTTAATTTAACTAAATTCGACCAACATCTGGCAATCCAGTCCTACCACGTTAAACAAGCCCGCCAGATTGCCGAAGCCGGTATCGATATTGCTATCCGCCGCCTTAACGCCAACTCTAACTATACCGGCGAAGTCGGGCTACTGCTCGGTGACGGAACCCTCAATATCGTTATCTCCGGCATCGGTAGCAATCGGACAATTGAAGCAACCGCCTACTACCCAGATGCCTCTAACCCGTCGGCTAAACGCCGGATTATTGTTGACGCCCAGATCGACAGTACCGACGCAGAATTCTTCTACGGCATCCAGGTTGATGCCGGTGGCTTGCAGATGGATAACGGAGCTGGAGTTGTCGGTAATGTCTTCAGCAACGGCAATATCCTTGGGGGGGACGGGTCGTACGTTACCGGCGACGTAATCGTTGCCGGCGGGCTTTCCGACAATCCGCAGATCGAGTGGCCGACTCACGACGCCGACCAGGTCTTTGCTACCGCTTCTTCCAACCGCGACATTGCCCAATCGTTCACCGCTACTAGCTCGGGGCCAGTTCCGAAAGTCCGCGTCTTTTTGGGCAAGAACGGCAACCCAACCAACAACATTACGATGCGCCTTCAACTTGACTCAAATGGTAAACCGTCGACTTCTTCCTCGCTTGCTACTTCGGTGATTCCCGCCGCGTCGGTTGGTAATACTCCGTCTTGGATTGACGTTACGTTCAACAGCCCCGCCAACATTAATAGCGGCACCAAATACTGGATTGTCCTCGATACCAGCTCCAACTCCGCCACCAACCATTGGAACTGGCGCAAAGATACAACGGACGGCTACGCCAACAACACTGGCCGGACTACCAGCAGCTACTCCTCCGGGTCGGCCGTCTGGAGCGACGTCGGCGGTGATTTGGCTTTCCAGGTTTGGATCGGGGGGGTTGCTACGAGAATTGAGGGCATGACGATCGGATCAAGCACCTCGGGTACAGCGAGAGCCAATTCCTTTGTTAATACTACCGTTCACGGCTCGGCTTGTCCCAACCAGTACTGTATCGTCGATAACCCTAGCCCGGAGAGTTTGCCGCTATCCGACGGCGTTATCCAGGATTGGAAGGACACCGCGATTGCGGGCGGTACCACTGTTGGTGATTACCTCATCACCAATAACGGAACCGGGTCGTTGGGTCCGCGGCGAATCCAAGGCAATCTGACGCTGGACAACGGCGCAATTTTAACCATGACCGGAACGATATACGTCACCGGCAACGTCGTATTATCTAATGGCTGCCAAGTTAATTTGGACCCCGGGTACGGCCAGGGTTCGGGAATATTTATCGTCGACGGAACAGTCGTAATATCCAATAATTGTGCGTTTAGCGGTGCTCAAAGCGGTGGTTATATAATGCTGTTGACGACTCGTGACGCCAAAAGCAACGTCTCCATGACTATCTCCAACAACTCTGTTGGCGTTATTTACTACGCCGCTAAAACTCGCATCCAATTCGACAATAACGCAACGGCCAAAGAAGCGACTGCCTGGGGAATTAGTCTAAGCAATAACGCCGTAATTACTTACGAATCTGGCCTGGCCAACCTACTCTTTACCGGCGGTCCCGGCGGTGGTTGGGTAGTTAAGCGCAGTACTTGGCGAGAGGTACGAACGTTCTAACTCTGGTATGCTGAAAACTGGAGGGAATAAGTGAGTACAGTTATTGGTCTCGATATCGGGTTCGATAGCGAGCAACTGCATAGTTGCGAGCTTTCAGCTGAGTTAGAAGAATTATTATTGGTGTTTAGTAAAGTATGAGTACAGTTATTGGTCTCGACATTGGCTTCGAAACGGTCAAAATGGTTAGCTTGTCGCCGGCTGGAAAAAAGTGGCGACTTGACGGTATGGCGATCGGCAACTGCCCGAAAGATTCCTGGAAGCCCGATCAGCTCAACAACGTCGACGAGATTGCCGAAGCCGTTAAAGCCACCATGAAGGCCGGCAAGCCTCACGCTATCAGTGGCCGCCATGCCATGGTAGCCCTACCGGAATCGGTAATATTTTCAGCGACATTTTCGGTGCCTTATATGGCTGATCCCGAGCTAAAACAAGCCCTGCCCTTAATGATTGCCGAAAAATTGTCGATTGAGATCGACGAGTACCATTTTGACTACGAGGAGATCAAAAGCCAATGTAACCCCGTTGTCGACGAAATCCTGCCACCCAAAAAAGAACCAGCAGCGGCCGAAAAGGTTAAAGACAAAGGCGACAAACCGCCAGAGCCGGGAGTTGCCACCGATCAAGATCGAGAGCATCCCAACATCGCCATATTTGCCATCGCTGCCAAAAAAACACTAATCGCTTCGATTATTGAGCTCTGTAAAAAGGCCGATTTATCGTTGGCTGGTATCGATATCAAACCCGGAGCAATTGCCCGAGCGGTTGTTGATAGCGACGATCAGCTACCGCGGTTAATTATCGATATGGGCGTTGGTGGCACCGGTGCCTCGATTGCCGAAGGCAAAAGCCTGCGCGTCACCTCGATTATCCCCTGGGGAACAAACGTTATCGGCGAGAATATTAACGGGCCAGTCGAAAATCTCCGGGCCACAGCCGCCCCGGTTTTTGATGAGCTAATTCATATCACTCGCTTTTTCGAAAATCGAGTCTGCCCGGGGGTAAAAATTAAGGAAATTATTATATCGGGATCGGGTGCCAACATCACCAACCTGGCCGATACCTTCAAACAGGAGACTGGCCTGCCCACTAAGCTGGCTAACCCCTTTGCCAAAATCGAGACATCCCATTTCGAGGTTCCCAAGCAACTGTTCCATACATTTTCAGATGCGATAGGATTAGCAATGAGGGATATTAAATAATCAAATGCTCAACCTAATACCACCGGAGATAAAACAACGCCACAAGACCCGATCGAAGCTCTATTCGATTACTGTTATCTATATTGTGATCGCAGCGTTATTTATTTTAGGACCAATTGCCCTAGCCACCTACCAATTTGTCCAAAATAGCCAAATCACTGACAAGCTGAGTGAAATTGATTCAATCAACGCCCAAATCGGCCAGTCAAAAGATGTTAGTGATAAATTGGCCTTTATCGAGAGCCGTGTCAGCGGCGCGACCAGCTATCAGGAACAGCGCAGTTGGGATGGTTATCTCAAGACTATCGCCAGCTCCACCCCGACAACTGTTCAGCTAACCAGCATTACTCTGGATGACGGCAAAATTGCCGCACCAATGTTCAAAGTGGCCGGCAAAAGCAGCAACCGCCGATCGATAGTATTATTTAAAGACAAGCTAACAACCAACGAGCTGATCTCCGCCGCCGTCTTTGAAAATCTTAGCGAATCCAGTAACGAGAGCGGTAAAGTTTTTCTCTTTTCGCTAGCCATAACCTTCAAAAAATAATGATATTCAAAAACATTTATTTCTGGATAATGACGGTCATTCTGCTAGCGGTAGTTGGCTACTCTGGCCTGAGTTTGATTCCGCCGATGTACCAGGCCTACCAACAGAACAAACAGGTTATAATTGACACCGATACCGAGCTGACTAAACAGAAAAAACTTCTGGCGGCTGTCACTGCCGTTAAGAGCAACCCCGACCAGCTCGATACTTTATACGACAAAGCCCGTTTGTCTTTGCCGGAAACAGCCGACAGCGATATCTTAATGCTTCAGCTCGACGGTCTGCTTAAATCAATTGCCCTTAGCGACGCGACCATCGATGTGCCACTAGTTAGCGCCAAAGCCGAGCCAGGCGAGACAGCCACCGGCAACAATCTCGAAGCCAAAATCAGCGGTGATATCGATTTTGGGCAAGCCATCACTCTATTGCGCCGACTAAAAACCTTATCACGCTGGAATACCATTAAATCGTTTAGTATCTCTATCTCGGGCGATAAATTTTCAACAAACGTCTCGTTTATTGGCTCGTTCAAACCTGGTGCAGCGAAAGAATTTAGCGGCAACCAAAACCTGCTTAGCCAGGCCGAGGATATCTTCCGGGACTTTGACTCATACGCTAAACTCCCCGACCCAGCGACCGAAGGTGACTACGGCAAAGATAACCCCTTTTCGCCTTAAACCGTTTTTACTTCCAGAATTTTCGCGCCTAGAGCCTTGAGTTTGTCGACGATATGTTCGTAGCCCCGGTTGATTATCGCCATCTGGGTAATTTTTGATTCACCGTTGGCCACCAGAGCGGCAATAACGTAGGAAAATCCTCCGCGTAAGTCCGGTACCACAATCTCCGTGCCGGTTAGCGGTGTCGGCCCAGTAATAACGGCGCTGTGCAGATAGTTAGTCCCCGAGTAACGGCAGTCGTTGCCGCCCAGGCATTTGTTGTAGAGCTGAATTTTCGCCCCCATATTATTCAACGCTTCCACGTAGCCAAACCGATTCTCGTAAACCGTTTCATGAACAATCGAGGCCCCATGGGCTTGGGTAAGCATCACCACAAACGGCTGCTGCCAGTCGGTCATAAAACCCGGGTGAACGGCTGTCTCCATCGAGATCGATTTGAGCGGCCCAGAGCGATAAAACGTAATTCCCTGCTCATTGATATCAAACTCCCCACCAACTTGGCGAAATTTATTTAAAAAAGTCATCATATCGAGCTGTTTAGCACCCCGAACGAAGATTCGTCCGCCGGTCGCGGCGGCGGCACAAGCCCAAGAACTGGCTTCGTTGCGATCAGGCATCGCTTCGTGAATATAGCCGCGCAGTTTACTAACGCCGACAATTGTCATTACTCGATCAGTATCAACCGAGATAATCGCTCCCATTCGCTGTAAGACCGAAATTAAATCAATTACCTCTGGCTCAACGGCGGCGCCTGTTAACTCAGTTGTCCCCTCGGCCATGACGCTGGCTAGTAGCACCTGTTCGGTCGCGCCAACGCTCGGATAATCCAAGGCAATTTTGGTGCCAACCAATTTATCGGCTTTGACCAAGTAGTAATCGCCCTTGGCCTCAACGGTCGCGCCGAGTTTTTCCAGCGCCTGGATATGAAAATCCACCGGCCGCGAGCCAATATCACAGCCGCCCGGCATCGGAATAATCGCCTCGCCCAATCTGGCCAGCAGCGGTCCAGCAAAAAGGATCGGAATCCGGCTTTTGCCGGTGTAACTAACTAAATCTTTCGGTTTGGGAGTCTTAATATTTTTGGCTTCAATGGTAATTACGTCGGTTTCTTTGTCGTTGGTCACTACCCCACCCAACAGCTCGATAATTTTGGTAATTATCTCGACATCTTCGATCTCTGGGGTATTTTCTAGTCGGCAGTGCTCATCGGTCAGAACCGCCGCTACCATGTTTTTCGGGACGGTATTTTTTGCCCCTTTCAGGACAATTTCGCCAGTTAACGGTCGGCCACCTTCTACTCTAATATAATCGAGCACCTGGCTATCCGAGTGCACCCTTGCCTGTTTTTGCGCGGTTTTCACCCTACTCCTCGGTTGGCTTGGGCTTTGGGTCGTTTAAGAGGGCTTTGACTTTATTAATCACATCGCCCGGCATCATCTCGGATTTGACAATATAGTCGTCGGCACCACGGGTAATGCTCTCCATTTTTTCGCGGTCTTGGATTAACGCCGTTAGAACGATTACCGGAATGTTTTTGGTAACTTCTCCCTCTTTGAGCTTTCTCAGCACATCGAGGCCGTTAATTTTTGGCATCATAATATCCAGTAAAATAATGCTCGGTTTGATATCGGCGGCTTTGGCCAGCGCTTCCTCGCCGTCTTTGGCCATCTCCACTGTAAAACCCTCGGCTTTCAGGCGTTCAAAGTACATCTCGCGCAAGGTTAAGTCGTCGTCGACAAGTAAGATACTTCTAAATGTGTCTGTCATTGTTTTATTCTTGCTTTCATATCGTAATTCTTAATTCATAAATCATAATTCTTGATTGTTGAATCTTTCTTTACTAAACCTAGCAAATTGGTTCATATTTTCAATGTTTAAAGCAACTGGGGCATTGCTTAGCGACCGTTCCCCGGGCACTACTGGACTGTCCCATTCGAAGAATCGGTAATAATCTTGGGGACTTCGTCCTTGTTGGGCGTAGTAATCTGCGGCGAATTAACCGATTTCTCGAGGATTGCTCCTTCAAGCTCCTTCGGTGGCTTGGCGATAAGCGGAATCTCAAAACTAAAGGTTGCGCCCTTGCCGGTGTCGCTGTCCACCCAGATTTTGCCCTTATGGAGCTCGACAAAGTTCTTGCTGATATACAGCCCCAAGCCGCTGCCTTGGTGCTCGTCGACTTCCCGCTTAACCTGGGAGAATTTTTGGAAGAGCTTGGGTTGGTCAGTTTTGGCGATACCGCGGCCGGTATCGGTTACCGCCACCCGGAGGTTTTTCGGATCCGGCTGGCTAATTTTAATAGTAATGCCGCCCTTATCAGTAAATTTAATAGCGTTGCCGGTCAGGTTGACGATTACTTCGCGGATTCGGTCTGGGTCGCACCAAATCTTCGGCAGATCCTTGTCGGCCGCTACTTTCAGGTAGATTTTTTTGCCGTCGGCTTTAATCTGCAACTCGTGGATTACGCTTTCAGTCATCTCGGCCATGCTCACTTCTTCGTATTTCATTTTCAGCCGCCCCTGCTCAATTCGGGAAACGTTGAGCAAGTCCAAAATCAATTCCGCCAAGCGCTTCGAGCTAGCATACGCCCGGTTCAGATAGGTTCGGCTTTGTTTGTCGATCTTGCCCATGCCTTCATCCAGAATCATCGACAGGTAGCCCTCAATCGCCGCTAGCGGCGTGTTTAGCTCGTGGGAAGCCATCGAGATAAACTCGTCTTTCATTTTGTCGAGCTGGGCTAAATACTCGTTGGCGGCTTTCAACTGCTCAAAGGCCTGGGCTCGCTGAACGGCCAACGACAGATCGTCGGAGATCGCTTTGGCAATGGCGTAGTTTTTGTCGTGGACTTCCGCGCCGGGCCGGTTAAAGACAAACAGCATCACCCCCAGCGGCTCGCCACCGGCGTAGAGCGGAAACACCTCAACGTGCTGGGCGCCGGTAATTTTCTGAATCGACATCGCCACCGCTTT
>JBBDZM010000011.1:0-10310 GCA_040900165.1 Patescibacteria group bacterium
GTGATATTTTCTTCTCCTTTAGGCCAGCTCCTGCCCCAAAAAGCCAGCGCCGCCTTTCCCGATAGTGTCCAAAATACCCTTTCGGATTCTCGTGAAAACGTAGAGAGCAAACACACAATTATCATCGATCAAACCGCTGGTACGGCCTTTGAGACCGGCGAAGATATTGTTATCACCTTTCCAGCCCAATTTACCGTACCGGCTTTTGGCCCGAGCGACGCCACTTTCAGCGATGGCACAGCCCGAACAATCCTTAGCTCTTGTTCAGCCGGGGCCAACAACGTCTCGATTGGCGTATCCGGACAGGTTGTTACGTTCACCGCTTGTAGTGGCTTTACTAGCGAGACTGCTGGCAACCCGATCTCCATCGTGCTGGGAACCGGCGCGACGTTAGCGACCAACCCCGCCAATTCCGGCATTTACTACATGGACACTAACGGTAGCTACGGCGACGACCAACGCGGCATTGCCCTGGCCATTACCGAAGGAGTGGCGCTATCCTTTACTATCCCCTCGCCCACCGGCAATGTTCGCTTTACCGGCGATGCTTTTCCTAGTGCCTTCGTGACGATTTTGGACGGCGGCGCCGTTGCCGGCACCACTACCGCCAACTCCACCAGTTTTTTTGATAAAACTGTTACCGGGCTATCCCCAACTAATCATACTTTCAGTATCTTCGCCCAAGCAGCCGATGGTCGCAAAACCATTACGCTTAGCTTTAATATTAACGTCCTATCGGGAACAACCATTACTGTTAGTGGCATACTTCTGCCACCGATAATTACCGTCCCCAGCCAAGAGAAACGCCCCGTTTTCTTTCCAGAATCCGGCCTAGCCCGCCATAACAGCACCGTTAATACCTTTATTGGCGGCCAGACCAGCACCAACGACAGCGCCACTAGCAAATCTAGCGGCAAATGGTCATTAAAAGCCGATATTATCCTCCACTTAGGTGCTCATACGATCTCTGGCCTAGTTAACGATGGTTTTGGCAACCAGAGTATTTTGACCACACCCAAAAACTTCACAATTCTTCTTTCGGCCGACCTAAATATCGACAACCTCGTCCAGCTCACCGATTTCTCGATTTTGATGTTTAACTACGCCCGCTCCAACCCGCCCAACAAAGCCGCTGACATCAACGACAACGGTCCCGTCGACCTGGTCGATTTCTCGGTAATGATGTTCTACTGGACTGGGGGCTAGCAAAGCTAGCAAGATTTAAGAATATAGATTAAAGATTTACGATGTCATTTCAAGAAAAAAAGATTAGAGCATTTACTGGCCTGAAAGTCTGGCAAGAGGGTCATACTTTAGTTGTAACGATTTACCGCATTACGAGTAGATTCCCAAAAGAAGAACTATACTCATTAACAAACCAACTAAGACGCGCTGCTACTTCTATTACGTCGAATATAGCCGAAGGATTTGGCAGACAGGGGTATAAAGAAAAGGTTCAATATTATTATATAGCGCAAGGCTCTCTGACAGAGGTAAAAAATCAGTTACTCATTGCAAAGGATATTGGTTACCTCGAGAAAAGCGAGTACGAAAAGCTAGAACAGCAAAGCAACCAAACTCATCGGCTTTTACAGGGATTAATCACAAAATCTAAGCAATTTGCCAACTCTTAAATCTTTAATCTTAAATCTGTAATTATCTGCATATTCGTCTACGATAAAAACATGGGGGGAAAACGCCGTATTTTTGGAGTTATTGCGGTGGTTTTGGTGATTATCGCTGGTGCTATCTACTACTCTACTAACCAACAGCGGCCGGCTCGGATAGAGCTAGATTTCCCCAAAACAATCACCCAAGGCCAAGAGTTTACCGTTCCGCTACGGGTTTCCACCAGCCAAGCCATGAACGCCGCTGAGTTTTACTTCAGTTTTCCAGCGGAATTATTGGAAGTTAAATCCATCGACAAAACTGGCACAATTTACGCTCTCTGGATTACTGGCTATCCAAAATTCGACAATAAGATAGGGGAAATTTCTTTTGCCGGCGGCCTGCCAACACCCGGCTTCGCCGCTGATAACGGCCTAATTGCCACAGTTACTTTTAAAGCCAAGCAATCCGGGAGCGGTACCGTGGCAATTAACCAAGAAAAAACCCAAGTATTGGCTAATGATAGCTTTGGAACCGTAATTGAGTCGACTTTCCAACCAGTAGCGGTGCAAATAGATGATTAGGATACTGCTGGCACTGTTACTGGGTGGATTTTCCCAAATCAGTTTACTGTTGCCAGTTGAAACTGCCCAGGCCGCCACCGCCACCTACTATTTTTCTCCATCAACGGTAGACGTCGGTATTAATCAAACCCGAACAGTAACGCTTTACCTTTCTTCGCCCAGCCAAAAAATCAACTCTGGCAGTGGGACGATTGTTTTACCAACCAGCTTGGTTACCGGTACTTCCGTTAATAAGTCCGGCTCAATTTTTACCAACTGGCCGGAAGAACCAGGAGTGTCCGGATCATCAATTCGCTTTGCCGGCGGCTTGCCACACCCTGGCTATAGCGGTGGTAGCGGCAAAATTCTATCCTTTACTGTTAAAGGTTGGTCTGAGGGAACTGGTCTGATTACCCTCAACTCCGGACAAATTCTCGCCAACGACGGCCAAGGGACCGACATTAATTCTGGTTCGCCCTCGGCCACTGTCGATGTAACACGAGTGGTCTCGGGCGCGGCGATTGCTTCGGAAACTCACCCCAATCAAAACAAGTGGTACAGCGTTAGTACTGCCAAGCTATCTTGGAGTAAGCCCAGCGGCACCAGTAGCTACAGCTACACCCTCTCCAAGCCAGGGGCTGATTCGATATCAGTTAGTAGCACCAACGACACGAGCGCTACCTTCAAAGATTTGGCCGATGGCATTTGGACATTTAAGCTAACTACCAAATATTCGGACGGAAAATCAGCCAGCTCCAGCTTTACCTTGCAAATTGATACGGTTGCGCCATCGCAGCCAAAGGTTAGTATCGATACCCAAAACGACAAAGACCAGTTTCCAACGGTGGAGATGTTATCAACTGATGAGGGCTCTGGCGTCGATCACTACGAAATTACAATCGATTCCCATGAAGCGATAAACTCCGAAACCAAAAGCTACAAATTGCCCAAACAACTCCCGGGTAATCACGCCTACAGCATCATCGCTGTCGATAAAGCCGGCAACAAAAGTATCGCCACCGCTGGCAAATTCTTTATCAACGGCGTTCCCGGGCCGGTTATTACCAGCTCTCCGGCCTTCGTGGCCATCTTGCAGCCAATTATCCTCCGTGGAACCGCTCTGTATGGATCAGTTGTTCAGCTCTACGTTGACGACAAACAAG
Source organism: Patescibacteria group bacterium (assembly GCA_040900165.1). Lineage (GTDB taxonomy): Bacteria > Patescibacteriota > UBA1384 > 2-12-FULL-50-11 > 2-12-FULL-50-11 > BOKZ01. The sequence continues at coordinate 3,335 of JBBDZM010000011.1, forward strand.
TAGCCGAATTTTATGTTAGTGAGTACCTAAGTCCCTCCCAAGAGCGAAAATCTGATGGCTACGCCGCCAATGAGGAGGTTGAGTGGGAGTACAGCTTAAAGCAAAATTTTGCTTCTGGGCCAAAGATAATTTTTGCCACCCAGACCACTAGCGAAGGCAACGATAGTTTCAAATCTAATAGCGTTAATGTCCGGGTACTGTCGGGCTGGATTTCGGTGGGCGGAATTATCATCCCGATCCCGGTACTTTTCTGGTTAACATCGCTACTACTTATTCTAGCGACTGGCTTGATCATTTTCCTTTGGAGAAAGCGATCAGCCACACTGCAAGAGCGCTTGGTTACTCTCAAGAAAGAAGTTGATGAAGAAGTGGAGGAACTCAAAGATTCCCAAAGCAACCCAGAAACCAAGGTTAGCGTTGAGGCCACCAAAGCGGAAATCGACAAAGATTTCGATAAGGCGGCCAGATGAAATCGCTACTAGTTATATTCATGCTCCTAGCCCAATTTGCTCTTTTTGTCCCGTCATCCCGGGCGGCTGCCGATGCCAGCATTTCTTTTTCGCCCAGTGCTGGCCAATTTGCGATTGGCTCAACGCTCGAAGTTTCTGTCGTTATCAATACAGGTTCCCAGGCAATTAACGCCGTTGACGTTGGTGTAAGTTTTCCAGCCGATAAGCTCCAAGTGATTAGTCCGTCGGTCGGGACATCGTTTATCTCCATCTGGACAGCTCAGCCCAGCTACTCTAATACAGCTGGGACACTGAAGTTTTCCGGTGGACTGCCCAATCCCGGTATTAAAAGCTCGGCCGCAATCCTGGCGACAATTCAATTCCGGATTAAATCCTCCGGTAGTGCCCTCCTGGAGTTCTCCAGCACAACCAAGGTTTTAGCTAACGACGGCGACGGGACTAATGTCTTAAGCTCAAAAACTCGGGCCGTTTTTGGTCTGAAAACCGCTCCGCCAGAAGGTCCAGTCGTCGTATCGTCGACCCACCCGGATAGCAATACTTGGTACAACGACAGAACCGCCAGTTTCAGCTGGGAAGCCTTAGACAGGACGGACGGCTATTCATACTTGTTTAATAACGCCAGTAAAACCGTTCCAAAAGAGCAAATAACCGATGCCGACACCAGCACGACCATAACCGCCGAAACCGACGGTAACTGGTACTTTCATATTCGGGCAGTGGCCGACGGTGCCTGGGGCGGCACAACTCACTTTCCAGTCAGGATTGATACAACCGCTCCCGCCCAGTTTACGCCTAAGCTAGACCGTTCGGTCATATCGGTCGGCGAGCGAGCAATTATCAGTTTCTTTACTACCGACGCCGCCAGCGGTTTGGATCATTTTGAGATAAAAGTACTTAACATACGCGAAAATAACGCCGCCGTATCGCTATTCCACGAAGAATCCAGTCCCTACCAATTCTCAATGCTTCCGGCAGGAAAGTACAAAGTTATTGTTCGAGCTTACGACGTGGCCGGTAACTATACCGACGGCGAATCTGATTTGACTGTGGCAAACTCAGCTCTGGCCTTCTTCGGCAACCTCGGATGGCCCGGATATCTAGCAATCAGTATTGGGTTAATCCTGCTATTGATGCTTTCATTGGCACTGCGCCGGCGTCGGACACAAACAGCTCCAGTTGCCGTACCACAAGGGTTAGGAGTGCAAAGCCCTAATACCGGGCAAAACTTTCCCACTCAATAGCTCCAGCGCCGCACCGCCGCCGGACGAGACAAAAGTTACTTTGTCGAGTAAATCTAACCGAGAGAATATCTCAATCGTATTACCGCCGGCGATAATCGTTGTCGCTGGGGACTCGGCAATTAGCCCAGCAATCGTGTCTGAGCATTTCCGATAACGAGGGTCTTCGGTATGTCCAAGTGAGCCGTTCCAGAAAATTGTCTGGGCTCCTTTGAGGTATTTTGCGAACATCTCGGTAGTTTCTGGCCCATTATCGAGAATTTTGCCGTCGCCCCAAACAAAATCGACCGGTAGGACGATTTTTTGCTGGGAGCGCTTAATAATCGCCGTGGCTTGATCGAGGTAATCTTTGTCGTAAATAGATTCGCGGATGTTCATCCCCTGGGAGGCCATAAAAGTATTAGCTACTCCCCCACCAACCAGCACCCGATCAGCGACGCGGCCAATATGGGTAATGGCTGGGAGCTTGTCGGCGATTTTCACCCCACCAATTATCGCCACAAAGGGGTGAGCCGGGTTTTTTAAGAGTCCCGCCAAAACGTTAATTTCTTTGTCGATAGCCAACCCCGGATAGCTGGGCAGAAACTCGGTGATTGCCACCGTCGAGGCGGCCTCCCGATGGGCAACGCTGAAAGCGTCGTTAACGTAAATATCCCCGTAGTTAGCCAGTTTACGGGCAAATGTTCGCGAATTATTATCCTCCCCCGAATCAAAACGGAGATTTTCCAACCCTAAAATTGCTCCTTCGGGCAGTTTTTCAACTGCCACTTTAGTATCGCCCGAGAACAGTTTTGGGGCAAAATGAACCGGCTTTTTCAGTAGCGCCGAGAGCTGAATATAAACTGGCCGGAGGCTTAATTTTGGGTCAGTTTGGCCCTTAGGTCGCCCCAAATGACCAATAATTATTACTTTGGCGTTGCGGTTAAGCAAGAAATGGATAGTCGGCAAGACAATCCTCAAGCGTTCGTCATCAAGAATTTTTCCGTTATCATCCAACGGCAGATCCAAACCGAGCCGAAGAATTACCCGCTTGCCGGAGAGAACCGCATCGCCTAGTGATCTCATCTCATTTAGGATATCCCATCCAAGAAGTTTTGGCTAAATATTTAGTGCTACACTGAATTTAGATGAAAACTCTATTCGGGATCCTTTTGGTAGGCTTGTTGTTTATCAGCTCGTTGGGTTACGTTGCTAAACGCCTGGAGAACCCGGAATTTTTAACAGACCAAACCCGGAAAGCCAATTTGTACGGGAGGGTTTCTGGCCAGCTTGATACAGTCTTACCAAATGATTTTATCAGCGGGTTACCCTTAGACAAAAAAGAGGTCGCCGAGGTAATTAAAGATTCGATCACCGCCGATGAGTTCTATAAATTTATCGGCGTTTACAGTAAGGGTTATTTGGATTACTGGGACGGACAGAGCGACGATATTAAAATTGATTACTCATTAACTGGGGTGAAGGATCGGGCCAACACGAGCTTAAACGATAAATTAACTGCCAAATACGACCGCCTGCCTATCTGCACCGTCGATCAAGCCCGTGGCTGGGACCTAACCAGAGAGTTTCCTAATTGCCGGCTCTCTGACGGGACTGTGTCCGACGACTCGATCAAACAACAGATCGGTTCGTTAGTAACAAAGACATTAAGTGATTTGCCGGACAAAATTACCGTTGATGGAGCCGATCAAAAACAGCAGGCCAACCGCAACCTGTTCTCGATGGTTAATACCGCCATCAAAGTTAGTTGGATAGCAACCCTGGTGTTAATACTCCTAATGATTATTATTTTCCGCCGAAAGGCTTTCTTTCCGTTGGCCATCAGCTTACTTTTTGTTGGGCTGATTCAAGTTGGCTTTAGCTTGGTTGCCTGGGATTGGATTGCCCAAAATATCGGGGACGCCCTAACGGGCAAAAATGCCGGTCAGTTAGCACCGTTGGGATTAGATGTTGCCGCCGCCATTCTCGAAGTCCTGAAAACAACCCTTGGTAACGTCACAATTATCACCTTGGGAGCGGGCGTGACGATGTTGGTGTTGGGGATTGTTGGTGCTGTCCGTGGCCGAAAAGATATTTCGCTCTTACCGGGCAAGTAATCTGCGCCAAAAACGCCGCTCCAGCGCTCTAACAGCATTGGCTCGGTTTCGGTTGGAGCTAACTCTCCCAATCTCAATATAGCTACTGTTTGATCCCTGCAGAATTAGCTTTTTGCCCGAACTATCCAGGGGTTTCTCTAATGTACCGTCGAGTTTGGCAACCAGGTTGTCGGTAATCTGTTTGGCCAAGTTCCAGTCGCTCCGACCAATATTCTGAAAAAGTCGGTCGTCGGCATCGATCATTATGGCGTTCTGGTGCTGGGCGGGTTCGCCTGTCGCCAGCAGGATTGCTCGACCAGCTAAATCTACTCGTAATCCCCGGATTTTCTTGGAGGAAAAAATTACCATCGGCTCTTTAATGCTCATTCCGGGGTACTGGCTTTTACGGGCGTAGATGTGATTATCGACAAAGAAATTTTTGAGCTTGCTCTGGGGGTACGACTCGACTTCTACCCTAATTGACGACACGCCGGACGACGAGTCGCGCGCTACCCGTGTAGCTAAATCTAGAGCCAGTTGGTAGGATTCGGCGCTTGCTCCGGTAACCGCTAGCTTGACTTTGCCGGACATTCCCCGGTTTTCCTTGGCACGGACCGTGGCAATCAACGTCTCAAACTGATCGAGTATTTTATCTCTCTCGCCAGTCGTGAACGTTGCTGTTTGGTCGATAAACAACAGGTCGTAGTCGAGAGTTTTCTTGCCGGTGACTACTCGCCGATCATTAAGATTGATACTTTTGACGGCCGTTATCAGCCGATTAACGCTACCGATATATTGCTTAGGTTTGAAAGCTTCCTGAATTGCCGGATGGATTTTTTCGCTGGTCGTTACCCAAACAATCTCGATATGCGCCAGATCACCGATTCTTTCGTCTAGTTGCTTAGCCACAAAAAAGCTCAGCGGTGAGTTGCCAATAATTAGTAGCTGCTTTTTCATCGAATTAATTTAATCTTAACCGTTCCCAAATCCCGTTCAATTTCTGCTCTTGTTAGTAGCCCGGCCTGGGCGCCAATACCGCCAACCACCGCTCCAGAATCAAGCATCGCCATTTTCAACGATTTTTCACAAATATCATCATTAACCTCTGATTCCGGTCCATCGATGTAGCCTGCGATAAATCCCGAAGAAAATCCGTCGCCGGCACCGGTTGCATCCAACCGACAGACCTCATCGCAGGTCGCTTCGGCAAACCAGATGTGATTTTGGTTGCTAGCATACGCACCGCGCTCACCATCTGTTATGCAGACAACCGCTACTCCCAATGCGTGGAGCGAGCGAGTAACGTCCTCGATTTGAGTACGCGCTGGTAAGCGGGTTAGCCGGAGGGCTTCTTGGAGATTCAAAAATATCAGGTCGGTTGTCCGCAGCAGCGACAAAAATACCCGGCTGCGCTCTTCGATTTGAATCATACTTGGATTGATACTGAGCCCCTGGTTGGTATTGAGCCGGTGAGTGATTACTTTTTGTAAGAATTCGTCCATTTTATCTGGCAGTGGGCCCAAATGCAGCCAGCCGTCTTGCGGTATCTCAATATTGAGAAATTTTGCTGTTTGGCTGGAGCCAGTAATGATCGTCCGATCGCCTTTGGCTCGCAGGACAATCGAGACTGCTGTTGGTTGCTCAACGGTACTCTCCAGTACCGGTACGCCGGTTTTCTCCAGCTCTTTTTTTATTAGTTGGGCCAGCGTGCCGTTGGATAGTGATGTCCTAAGGGTTGCGTCAATCCCCGCTTTTTTTAGCCCCACCGCCACATTGGCGCCCGAACCACCAACTGTAACGTGGTAATTTTTGGTGGCTAGTTTGGCTCCGTACGGCAATTTAATCGCATCGCCCTGGCCATGGGAAATCAGATAGTGGCTAGGAATCTCCATAATAATATCGAGAACAACGCTGCCAAAAACAGTTGCCGAGTGCATTACCTAATCGCCGCGGCGTGACGACAGATCGTCAAGAAACTCTGCGCTTTGACCGACGCCCCGCCAACCAGTAAACCGCCAATTTGCTCGTTGCGCAGATACTCTAAGGCATTGCTCGGTTCAACGCTACCGCCGTAGATAATCCGGACACCAGCGGCGGCCGCCGGGCCGTACTTTTCGGCTAAGATGTCGCGCAGTTTGCCGATAACTTGAACGGCGTAGTCGGCAGATGCCGGGTTACTGCTACCGATTGCCCAAACCGGCTCGTAGGCAATTACCACTTCGTCCAATCGGTCTTTCTTGACCCCTGAAATCCCCTCTTGTAGTTGCTCGGAGAGCTTGGCCCAGTGATACGGCTCAACAATATTGCCGTTACCATCCAGCACCTTTTTGGCTTCGCCAACGCAAAGAATTGGGCTCATCTTCCAACGCAATAGCGAGTGGATTTTCCGGTTAATTAAATCGTTGTCTTCGCGAAGGTGACTTCGCCGTTCGGAGTGCCCCACAATGGCATATTTGGCCAAACTTTTAACAAAATAGGCCGATATCTCACCGGTATAGGCACCTTGATCCTCGGGGTAAATATTCTGTACGCCAAATGTTACATTGGGCAGTTTGTGCCTCCAGTGCTCAACGATACTTGGCAACCAAATGCTTGGCGGTGCTAAAACCACTTCAACAGCGCCGACTTCTTCCAGGCCGCTCTTGAGACTAGCGGCCAGCACCAAAGAGTCCGACAGAGTTGGGTACATTTTCCAATTGCCAACGATTAGCTTATTCATCTGTAACCAGCGTACCAGCCCCTCCCTTAACAAAAAAGACCCCGGAAGGGGTCAGTTTTGCTCTCAAAAGAGATAATTACATACCGGCGTTGTCGCCCTCTTCTTTTTTCTCTTCGCCGCCCATTGGCATAGCGTCGCCACCTTCGGCTGGCATACCTTCTTTTTTCTCTTCTTCTGTTCCTTCTGCTGCTGGTGTGTTCATGTCATCCATAATGAACCTCCTTAACCTTAGGTAGAAAAACTACCTTGCCCAACTGGGCACTTGTATTACCTCTAAAAGGTAACAGGTTAAATACAGGTTCGTCAAGAGTTTTTCTTACCAAGAAAATCGACTAGCTCTACCAGCTTAATTAGCTCGGTTTTTCCGCTCTGGCGATCCTTAATCTCAACGCTGTTAGAGTCGGCGGTTTTAGCGCTGTATACCGCCCGGTAAGGCACGCCAATCAGATCGGCATCGGCAAATTTTTCGCCGGC
>JBBDZM010000011.1:10410-12495 GCA_040900165.1 Patescibacteria group bacterium
AAAAACTCCCGGGCTCGGAGCATACCCGAACGGGGTCGCAATTCTCGGCGAAACTTGGTCTGGATTTGGTATAAAAGCACCGGTAGATCCCGGTAGGACTGGACAGCCGGCCGAACAATCTCGGCGGTTAGCTCCTCGTGGGTTGGGGCAAAACAAACTTCGAGCTCGGAATCGATGTAGAGAATTTCCTTCATCGCTGGGTCGTCCCAGCGGCCGGATTTTTGCCAAAGGGCTTTAGTTTGCATCGTTGGCATCTCCAGCTCCGAGGCACCGATGGCGTTCATCTCTTCCCGAATAATCTGGCTAATTTTCGCAATTGAACGCAGACCTAACGGCAGTAAAGTGAACACTCCCGCCGATGCCTGGGTAGTGTAGGCGGCTTTGTCGAGCAGGTATGCGCCGGTACTATCCTGTTTAGCAGCGTCACGCTTGGTTCTAATAAATAATTGGCTGTAGCGCATTAGAAAATCCTTTCGATAACGTCAAAGCGAATAATGTCTTTGTACGTCACAATAATAAACATTAACAGGACAAAAAACAGCCCGGCCGTCGCCAAATAACCCAACTGTCGCTCGGATAGTGGGCGTCTAACAGCTTTTTCGTAACCGAGCGCTGCGATATGGCCACCGTCTAACGGTAAAATTGGCATTAGGTTGATTACTCCCAGCCCCAGCGAAATAATGACAACTAATTGGAGTAGGTAGTCGACGCCCAGCCGCCGGGCCACACCGGTAAGCGCCCCAATACCGATTAAGCCGGTAACGTCGTCCGAGACGTGTTGTTTAACGACTAAGTTTTTAACAAAATCCCCAAACGCCGCCGCTGATAGACCAACAATCCGGCCGGATTCCCAGAGTGCAGCGGCCGGTGCCTGTAGAACCGTGCTGTGAACTTTGCCGCTGGTATTAATTGCCGCTCCCACCGGCCCTTGGCCATCTGGTGGGTTGGTTCGGGGCGTTAGGGCAACCTGACTCTGCTTGCCGTCTCGTAGAATTGTAATATTTATCGACTTGCCTAAATTTTCTCGGGTAATCGTCACAAACTCTTGATCGTTGTTAAGAACAGTGCCGTTAACGCTTTCTACAACATCACCGCTCTTTAAACCGGCTTTGGCCGCCGGAGAGTCGGCGCCAACGGCGTTAATCACTATCTGTTGCTTACCCTCCACATAGGGATTGCTGTTAACGCCGGGGAAAATTGGGTTAAAACCAACGGCAAAAAGAATTGTTAAACCTAGAAAACCCAATAAAAAATTCATCGCTGATCCGGCCACAAGTATCTGAAAGCGCTGCCAAATTGATTTACTGGCCAACGAGCGTTGCCCCTTTTCGCCGCGTTCGCCGTAAAGTTTGACGTAGCCGCCAAGGGGAATTGCGTTAATAGCGTACATTGTTTCGCCAACCTGTTTGCCGTAGAGTCGTGGCCGGAAACCAAAAGCAAATTCTTCAACTTTGACGCCGTTGCGTTTGGCCACCCAGAAATGCCCCAGCTCATGAACAAAAACCAACAGGCCAATAATCAGCAGGAAAATCAAAGTCGTCAACAGCATCAGTTGCCCAAAAGTTCCTTCTCTTTGGCGCTAACAATATCCTTAATCTGAGTGTTCTGCTTGTCGATTAGATCGTTGAGCTCTTTGGTAAAGCGGTTGAGTTCGTCCTCACGCATATCACCAGCAGTTTTTTGTTTGGTAGCACCCTGATGGGCCTCTGAGCGAATCTGTCTTAAACGGATTCTCGCCGCCTCGCCTTTTTGGGTGACTAATTTGGCAAACTCTGCCCGGCGCTCTTGGGAGAGCGGTGGCAAGCTTAGGCGCAACAGCTCACCCTCATTGACCACCGAAAAACCGAGCTGGCTATTACGAATAGCGGTATCGACCGCTCCAATAACGGTTTTATCCCAGGGCTGAACGATAATCTGCCCTTGGTCGTTACTACTGGTGGAGGCCACTTGGTTCAACGGCATCGTCCCACCGTAGGCGGCAACCGGCAAGCTACTAATTAAATCCGCCGAAGCTCTACCCGGCCGAAGGGTGCGTAGATCTTCGGTCAGAGTCGCCACTGCCTCCTCCATCTGTTGTTTGACTTG
>JBBDZM010000011.1:12595-14651 GCA_040900165.1 Patescibacteria group bacterium
TCATTTAGTCCTCTAAACAATTCATTAAGCTTTCTTGGTTTTTGCCGTTAGCCCCAAATAAACCACCGCGCCACCGACATAGATTAGCGGCAGGGTAACAGACGATGATAACGCATAGAATACTTGCTGGGCTAGTGTCGACAGGATTGATTCTCCGGGGATAACTACTATGGAAATAGTACTACTAATAATCATCAAGATCAGAGTGACTAGATAAATAACAAAAATTACCGCTAGTATCTGAAGATATTTCCCCTTGACCCTATCGCCGGCCTCTTTCATAGCGTCAAAAACACCGATTTTCTCTTTCTCAATTAATATCAACGGAGTAAACCCGAAACGAACCAATAAATAGAACCCAGGAATGATTAAGGCCACGAACCCCGCCGTAACAGCAATCGCGTACAGTATTGAAAAACCCAACATTTTCCAGGCCAGATGGGCTTTCTTGATAATTAAATCCAGCTCAATCTTCTTTTTCTTGGCACCATTCAAACCCATGGCTAATATTCCCGGCGCGATCAGAACAGTCATTAGAAAAGCGAAGATATTACTAACATAAACCGGCAGAGTTAATTCTGGAATTTCCCCATTGGCTGGTAAGACTAGCGCCACTGGCAGGGATACCAAAGTACTGATAATGGCGACCATTAGCCAGGCCCGATAATTATCCCTAATGCTCGCCCAGGATTTGTTGAATACTGCCGATATCCACATTTACTGTGAATATACCATCATTTACCCTGATTGACCTAGCTCAATCCTTGAGAAGCGGGCAATCTTAATGTTTTCGCCAATCTTAGCGATTGTTTCGTTTAGGTAACCCTCAATAGTTTTGGTAGTGTCTTTGAAAAATTCCTGTTTGAGCAGCTCGTCGACGTTTTCCGGGTTCATCGAGGCTACTTGGAGCGCTAAATCATGGACAAAGGCCTTAAAGTCATCGTTGCGAGCGACAAAGTCGGTCTCGCAGCTTACTTCCACCATTGCGCCAATGCGACCAGAGTGGACATAGGCGTCAACCAGCCCTTGGGAGGTTGTCCGGTCAGACTTTTTGGCAACGGTCGATAGGCCGCGTTCCTTTAGTACCGCAATGGCTTTTTCTTCATTGCCGTCGGCTTCTTCGAGCGCCGACTTAACATCGTGAATACCCAGACCGGTTTTGGCGCGCAATGATTTGATCTGATCAACAGTGACGGCCATTATTTCACTTTCGTCACGGCTTTTTTGGTAACTTTTTTCGTGACCGGCTTCTTAACAGCAGTATTTTTGCTAGCGACTTTCTTGGCAGGGACTTTTTTGGCCCCTCGACTTCGCTCGGGGTCACCCTGAGCCGGTCGAAGGGTGGTAGTTTTTTTCTCGGCTTTTACCTCGGTTTTCTCGACAACAGCGGTTACTTTGGGTTTGGCGACAGTCTTGGTGGGAGCAGCAACGATGGTGCGCAAAATTAATTCGACAGCTTTTGGCGCGTCATCGTTGGCCGGGATTGGATAGGTAATCGTATCGGGATTCATATCGGTGTCGGTAATCGAGACTACCGGAATTCCTAGTTGGTTAGCTTCCTCAATGGCAATTTTGTCTTCGCTGGCGCTCGAAAGTATTAGCAAGGCTGGCATTTCGCGCAGCTTGGCCACACCGCCCAAAAACCGCTTGGTTCGCTCGAGCTTATTGGTCATTACCAGTCGCTCTTTCTTGGTTAATCTCTGGGATTTGTCGCCGGCTAAATACTCTTCTTGCTCGTTAAGGCGCTTAATGTTCTCTAAAATTGTCGTAAAGTTGGTGAGCATTCCGCCGAACCATCGCTCGGTTATATAGTGGCAATTATTAGCAATAGCGATTTCTTTGGTGACCGCCCGAACGGCTCGGCGCGTACCGACAAAGAGAATTGGCTTGTTCTGGGCCTGGTAGTCCTGGAAAACTTCCTGAGCTTTTATTAAAGCCTGCTGGGTTTTTTCTAGGTTTATTAGGGCAACGTTGCTTTGAACTGAGTAAATAAAGACCTTAGATTTAGGGAAAGTTAGCGACCGATGATGGCCGAAATGGGCGCCGGCTTCCGCTA
>JBBDZM010000011.1:14751-17729 GCA_040900165.1 Patescibacteria group bacterium
ATCGACCAGCTTAACCCCGTTAACACCCGCAACGCTGTCTTGGAGATCCGAGCCGGCGCTGGTGGCGACGAAGCCGAGCTATTCGCCAAAGAACTATTCCGAATGTACGAGCGCTACTGTCAAAATCAGGGCTGGAAAGTTAATGTTGTTGATAATAGTCAGTCCGAATTAGGCGGGATTAAGTCCTTAACGGCGATTATCAAGGGCGACGGGGCCTACGCCAAACTACGCTTTGAGGGCGGCGTCCACCGGGTTCAGCGGGTACCAAAAACCGAGAAAAACGGCCGGGTTCATACTTCGGCCGCTAGTGTGGTCGTGCTACCGGAGGCTCGTGATGTCGACGTTAAAATCCGCCCCGACGAAATCCGGATTGACGTTTACCGAGCCGGTGGGCACGGCGGTCAGGGCGTTAATACTACCGACTCGGCCGTGCGGATTACCCACATTCCCACCGGTATTGTCGTCACTTGTCAGGACGAACGCAGCCAGCTCAAAAATAAAGACAAAGCCATGGCGGTTCTGCGAACTCGCCTTTGGGAGTACGAGCAGCAAAAACAGTCAGCCGTTACCGGTGATGCTCGCCGCGATATGATTAAAACTGGCGACCGTGGCGATAAAATTCGCACATACAATTTCCCCCAAAGCCGGATTACCGACCATCGCGTCAACAAAAGCTGGCACAATATGGAGGGAATCTTGGGCGGCGATCTCCAACCAATTGTCGAGATACTGCGAAAAGCCAACCTGGGAATCGATGACGACAACCATTGAAACCCTGGTCCGCGACACCACCGATACCCTAAAAGATAACGGCTATGTCCACGGTGAGCGCGAGGCCAGCTTTATGGTGAGCAAAGCGATTGGCCAAGACAGCGCTTGGATAATTAGTCATTTCGAAAACATTGCCGACCCAGAAAAAGTGGTCGAGGTAGAAAAAATGGTCAGCCAGCGCCTTAAGGGCTGTCCGTTGGCCTATATTCTTGGAGAACAGCCGTTTTTGGGCTGGAAGTTTGTCGCCGATAAGCGGGGGCTAATTCCCCGGCCGGAAACCGAGTTACTAGTTGAGATATTGGTTAAAACCATTAAAGAATTCAAACTCGAGGACAAAAAGTTCTTGGAAATTGGCACTGGTAGCGGCCCAATCGCCATTAGCTTAAAAAAGTTTTTCCCCGGCGCAGCTGTCACGGCGACGGACATTTCTGACGAAGCCCTGGAATTGGCCGAAGAAAACGCCAAAAACATCCAGGCCGATATCGATTTTGTTGAAGGAAACCTTTTTGAACCGGTCAGTGGTCAGAAGTTTGATTTAATTGTCGCCAACTTGCCCTACGTTCCCACTGAACGGCTCTCTTTTGTTTCTGACCAAATTCTCGACTGGGAGCCGATGATCGCCGTCGAGGCCGGTGAAGACGGACTCAAATATATCGCACCGTTTATTGCCGAGCTCTCCAACCACCTGGAAACAGGCGCAATTGCGGCAATTGAGATGTGGCACGACCACGGCGATGCCGTTAAGAAACTTAGCCAAGAACATCTACCAAACTACGAAGTGGTTGTTGAAAAAGACCTGGCCGGCTTCGACCGCTACGCAATCTTTTTGCCGCTTTAGTTAGTAGCGCCCTCGAGCTTACCGAGCGTCAAACTGACTGTAATAATTTTACTGCCACGCAAGACTATAAGGGTAATTTTATCACCGGGGGCGTAATCGCGAATAATTCTGGCCAGCGGGCGGGTTTCGGTAACCTCTTTGTCGTCGATCTTGGTAATAATATCGTCTTTTTTCAGCCCAGCTTTGGCCGCTGGCGAACCAGTGGCAACGGCCGGCACCCCAGCACCATCAACCAACAGTGCCCCTTGCTCAACAGACAAATCCAGCGATGAAGCAATCGCTTTGGTCAAAGACTGGTAGCGAACACCGATATATGGCCGGATAATTTTGCCGTTTAGCCGATATGAATCCAAGGCTTTCGACAGGTCATTGGCCTGAATCGCAAAACCAATGTTTTGAGCACCACTCGTTGTGGCACTGTTAATTCCAACCACTTGGCCACTTAAATTAACCAATGGCCCACCGGAGTTACCGGGGTTAATTGCCGCATCGGTTTGAATTAGCCCATCAAGTTGGGTGGCGATGCCGCTGCTGTCCTGGGGCGCGACCGATCGCTCGAGCGCCGAAACCACCCCAACGGTGACGGTATTTTGAAATTCGCCCAAGGCGTTACCAACGGCAATTACCCACTGGCCAACTTGGATTTTTTCCGAGTCCCCAATATCGGCCACCGGTAGCCCCCGAGCCTCAATTTTCACCAGTGCTAAATCGGTAACTGGATCTTTGGCAACAACTTTGCCTTTGTAGGCCTTGCCATCCGGGGTTGTCACGGTAAAAGTAACCAATTCTTTAATAACGTGTTTGTTGGTGGCAATTAAGCCGTCGCTGGTAATAATAAATCCCGTGCCCGAGAACTCTGGCGTTTGGGTACCGAAAAAGCTACTGACTGGCGCGCCTTTACCAGTAATACTAACCACCGACTGGCTAATTTTCTTGCTGGCATCGATAATCGCCGACGATTCTTCGATAACAATTTTGTCGGTTTTGCTGGTGTTGATGTTAAATGTCTTGAGATTATCCAGACCCAATTTCACCCGCAGGGCTTCGCCGGTCGGGGTTGCCGAGAGAAAATAGAGCGTTATAACTGTGCCAATTATCGACAGTACTACCACTGCCAGCGCACGGCCAACAAAAAATTTCACCTTGGCTTTTTCAGGGTTAAACATCGCTACTTTCTAGATTTTTTAGTATCTTTTTCTAAATTCAGCGCCCGTAGTACCCCGTGCATGGCGGTACTAATGGTGCCAATATTAACAATCGCTGGCACAATCTCTGAAACAAAGCTGGAAAAAGTTTGCTGTAAATTGTCGATTTTCCCGAGAATTCGGTTAGCCCGGTGCAACAATACGATTAAGTACCCTAGCGCAAT
>JBBDZM010000012.1:0-15941 GCA_040900165.1 Patescibacteria group bacterium
AATCGTTCTGACGGTTGCGCAGAATAAAATAGGTGGCTCCCACCCCCAAAATCACGCCGCCGGCCAGGTAAATCGCTTCATTCATGCTGAAACCATCCTACCTGCTCAAAACCGAAAAGTCACCGAAAAAACTTGAAAAACCCGTTTTAGGAGTTCAAACTATTAGGAACCTGTAGGCAACTGGCCTGACAGGAGGGAAATAATGCCAGGAGAAAGACTGTATCTAACAATTCCGCTTACGCGGCGGAAAGACGGGTTCGGCAAGAGCTGCGAAGCTCTCTACGAGAATATCTCCATTACCCACCAGACCGGCGAGACGCCGCTAATGGACAGGGTGGAGGAGCCCTTGCTCCGAGACGATAGGGGAAGCTTAATCGCTCAGGGCAAGTTCAACATTCTCGAAGAGCTCGGCTTACGCTCGCCGAACCCAGAAAAGGCCTGGGTCGGGGGAAACCCCGCCTACCAGACCTAATCGGTACGACCAACAGCGGCTCTGTTACAGTGATGTAACCGGGCCGCTCTCTTTTTCTGGGCGCAAGAATTTCCAGTAGCTGAGCACTATCACAACAACCAGCCCAAAAAGAACCGCTAAGAAGCGGTAGATATCGTTGCCGCTGTCAAACGACATAAATAGGCCAACAAAGAGAGTGAAGACGCCGCCAAGGGTTATCCCGTCACCGATAATCTCGATTTTTCCGAGGCCAAACATCGAGACAACGATTACGATTACCGCCATAGCCAAATAAATCATCGAGCTATAGAGCTGGTGATTCTCCTGCTGTTTCTGCCAGGCATCCTGCGCGGCTCGGCATTCGGCTGTTTCGCTGGCACTGGGCTGGATATCGGTCCCGTCCGCGGCAATTTTTGGCTCTGAGCGGGCACATTCCGGAAACTCCGGCGATGGGTAGAACGCCGAAACGCCCAAACCAACCACCCCAGCAAAAAGCAGCCCGATGGCGATAACGTATAAAATTTTCAGCATCAGTTTACTTGTCGCGTAGCAAGCCGAGCTCCAACTGAATATAGCCCAAGCTCATAATGACAATGCCACCGAGAATCTTCATCGATGGGATGGCAACGATAATATCATTATTAGTGTAATTAATTAACCAACCACTAACGCCGAAAGCAAACACCGCTGCTCCCATAAAAATGACGGTCATCGCAACGGCAATATACGATCTATCTTGATGCTTTTTCCAAAACATTATTTTTTCAGCTCCTCTCTACCAATAACGATACGCCCTCCCCGCCCTAAGTCAAACGACCAATTCCTTGCATTTTTTTACTAAAACGGTAACTCTTAGTGTAAGAGTGAAATTGAACAATTGTTGGGGAGGAGGTGAAACCTATGACAAAGACGTTAGCAACTTGGCTCGGTGTGATATTCCTATTGATGGGTGTTCTTGGTTTCATCCCAGGGATTACTAACGATGGAATGTTATTCGGTGTGTTTATGGTTGATACCATTCACAGCATCGTCTTCTTGCTTACTGGTATCTTGGCCCTCTGGATGGGTATGGCTGGTGACGCTTCAGCGAAGAGCTTCTTTAAGATCTTTGGCGTTATCTACGCAATCATTGCCATCTTTGGATTTTTCCAAGGCGACAGTGATAAGGTACTAGGATTATTCAACAACAATATGGCAGATACTTGGTTGCACATTGTTGCCGCCCTGGTATTTCTATGGGCTGGCTTCTCTGGCGGTTCGTCTGATGCTATGCCATCAAACGACGCCATGCCACCAACCCAAACCCCTACAATGTAATCACGGATTACGTTGGGTTTTGAAAAACTGCGCTTCGGCGCAGTTTTTCTTTCGTCTAAATATCAAGGTGGCTCAAGCTAGCGAGGCTACTCGGCACCAATTTTATAAATTGACCCGCTAGCGGCGTCGGCAACATAGATTTCGCCAAGGCCATCTTGGCCGAATGTCGTAATCTTCCAGTCGCTTTCATGCGATGTAATTTCTTGCCATTGGCCATCAAGTAGTTTGCCAGCCGAAATTTTACCGCTGCAGTAGTCGGCGTAGAGATATGTCCTCGACAGTACCGGGTATTTGTTGCCCCCGTAAACGTAACCTCCAGTTACCGAACAGCCGCCATCGCTATGGCTGTACTCTATAAGGGGGTTTTGATAAGTGTTAGCCTCCTTACAGCTAGTCGGGTTGTACTGATGGGTTGCCTCAAAACACCGCCAACCAAAGTTAATTCCACCTTTACTACCGGCCGGGATATAGTTTATTTCTTCCCATTTATTTTGGCCAACATCGCCTAACCACATATCCCCGGTCTGCCGGTCGAAGCTAAACCGCCAGGGATTTCTGAGGCCGTAGGACCATATCTCACCCCTGGCGCCGGCGGTTTTAACAAAAGGATTGTCAGCAGGAATGGCGTAGGGGCTACCACTGTCTATGTCCAGCCGGAGGATTTTACCGAGCAAATTGCCCAGATCTTGGGCGCGGTTCCCCGGGTCGCCGCCGCTGCCGCCGTCGCCGCTGGCAATATAGAGGTAACCATCCTGCCCAAAATGCAGGTCGCCGCCGTTGTGGTTCTCAAACGGCTGGGCATAGCTAATGAGCTTTTTCTCGGAGCGAGGATCGGCAGTCAATGAATTGGCGGCAACCGAGAAACTAGAGACAACTGTCTCCCGATCTTTGTTGGTGTAGTTCAGAAAAATTCGCCGATCGTCAGCTAAGTCAGGGTGAAAGGCGACACCGAGCAACCCCAGCTCTCCTTTTGCCAAGACTCGCTCAGATATGTCGATAAACGCTGGGGCGGCGACTTTACCGTTTTGGGCCGTTCGAATAACCCCAGCTTGCTCGGCTATATAAATCCGGGCGCTATCGGGTATCGAAGCAATTGCCGTTGGCCCGGTTAGCCCGGTGTAAGTTTTCTCAAAGGTCAGTTTAGGTGTGGCGGTTTGGGGATCTGGAGTGGGGTTATTTGATTGAAATGACCAGGCTATCACCGCCGCAAAGACTACCAACAACGGCAGGCCAATGAAAACAAAAATTCCCCTCACCCTACTCATTGACTATTATTTTTTATTTTTCGAAAAAACGTAGATATAGAGAATCGGTAGAATGCCGAAAGTATTGAGTAATAGCAAAGCAACAAACCAGCCGGTGTCTTTGTTCTCGGCGGCCTTCCACATTGCCCAGCCCTTCCAGGCGATCTCCCAGAAAGCCATGATTAATATAAACGGCAGCAGCAGAGTGAACCCGCCGGTATTGAATCCTAAATTGTTCCAGTTATCCATACCGAAAGCTTAACCCTCATCGGCTGGGTTGTCCACGCTTTTTCTTCAGTTCGTTCTCGGCTACCCGCTCGCGGACTAGCTTTTTAATTAGTCCGGTTGGCAGCGGTTATTGCTAAAACGATCAGTACGTTTTTTGTTTTCATGAAGATATTGTAGCCACCAACCAAGGGATGTCGAGCTAGAAAGGCAGGTTAATTGCTGATAGGTCTGCTTTCTGACGCTTTTCCCCAAAGGCGCGCGAGTCAAAGCACCACAGTTCGGACGGAGTAACTTCAAAAAACTGCCATTCAGCATTTTCATCCATGTGCTCCTGCACTTTTGTTTTGAAATCTTCACCAGACCGTCCGTAGTAACAACGGGCAGCTTCTTCGATTTCGCTTTCGTTATCCAAATGACGGGCCGTGCCTTTCAGCTGAAGCCCAAGTACATCGCCATCGGCGAATCGTTCGGTCTTAAAAATAGCTAGCGCAACTTGTCCGTTTCTAAGGATATTCTCCACATGCTTTGAGCCCTTCATTGAAACAAAATAAAGTTTTAAATTCTCGCTGTAGCCGTATTGAACGGGGCAAACCCAACTACCGTCATCGCCGTATGTAGCGATGGCCATAAACTCCGTTCGGTCGAGGGACTCTTTAATTTTCTCATTCCAGTTTATTTCCATATTTCAATATTACCACTCTCGTTTTTCACCGAACCGCCAGAACTGCCCGGTTTCTTTGACGCTCTCTAAAATGTCGAGGATTTCTTGCGCTGGTTGCTCTGGTTCGCGATCTGGGCCCTCTAATTCGTTGGCGACGATATTGCCCATGTCTGTTTTGACCCAACCGGGATCGAGCGACGAAACGATGATGCCCTTATTTTTCAGGCCGAAGGCTAGAATCCGGGTGTACATATTGAGAGCGGCCTTGGAAAGTCGGTATCCAATTGCGTCAACCTCCTCAACCGGGAATGAAAACGAGCCATAGACCGAGTTGATGTTGATTACCTGCGAACCTTTATGCAGTAGCGGCAGAAGTCCCTCAGTAAAATTTATAGTCCCCAGCAAATTTACTTCCAGCGTTGTTCGAATTTTTTCCATCACCGCCTTTTCATCGAGGGCGTCTTCCAGTGTGGCGGCATTATTAATCAATGCGTCGATTGTCGCTGCTTCTTGTTTAATTTTTTTGACAGCTTCAGCAATGCTTTTAGGCGAAGCCAAATCAAGTTTTATTGCTACCAAGTGATCTGATTTGATTGGGATTATATTCTGGTTATGGGTACCAATCACTCGCCAACCCCTTTTGATTAAGAGTTTTGCGGTTGCAAGCCCGATTCCCCGACTGGCCCCTGTTAGTACGGCAATTTTCATCTTGCTAAATTTTACCTCTAAACCAAGAAATGTCGAGCTAATGATTGCCGCGGTAGGCGAGATACTGCCCAAGAGTCACCGACCACATGACAAAACCAATACAGAACGCCGCTAGCGGAAGATACGTTTTGGTTAAGGCAAAGAGGACGATGGAGGAGGCGTAAAATCCCATGGCTATCAAAATGGTGATCAACGGCTGGCCCGAGCGCTTCTCTCGATAGTTTTTGACAATTTGTGCCGGGATGCCGATAAGCGTTAAGCCCAGCGAAAAGATAGTGACTAAAACACTGAAGAGTAAGTGGTAATCCATTTATCAAATCTTACTCTTGAGCCCGTGAATGTCGAGCGGAGTAAAAACATGTAAAATAACCCCGATGACCAAAGAAATTTCGGTTCCGCCAGCTGGCGGAGTTGCCCACGACATGCCGGCCGATTTGCGCGAAGCGCTCACTGCTAGCGAAGCGGCAGTAAAGAAATGGGAGGGCTTAACGCCGCTCGCCCGCAACGAGTGGATTTGCTGGAATATTTCCGTCAAACAGCCCAAAACCCGACAAGACCATATCAAGCGAACCGTTACCGAACTCCAGGAAGGCAAACGCCGCCCCTGCTGCTGGATTGGCTGTATCCACCGCACCGACAAGAAAATCAGCCCATCAATCCAAGGGATTTTAGACAAACAAGCCAAAAATCGCCGGGGAAAATAGCCGCGGCCATTACTGCTAAATAACCCAGGGGGGTGGGTTATTTAGGGAATTAACCTGCTTAACAGGTGTGCAAACCCATTAGCTCGTCAGATTTTCAATATCAAGTGGGTTACTTTGAAAAGACCGCCCCGAGCGGTTAGTGTAAAGCGATGAAGCAGTGGTGGCAAAAAATAAACAACCTAACCATGTATCGGCTAATGCAGTATCAGCTGGGCACGTTGCTACTGGTTGCCGTTGGGCTCTCCGCAGTGGGGGTTCTGACTTTTAGCTGGCTGGATATTCTGGCGGCCGCTGTTTTCTTGCCGATAGCGACACTGGCGGTCAATGCCGTGATCGGCCGGCTCTGGAAGATCCCGGTTAACCACGACTCGGCGATTATCTCCGGGTTGATCTTGGCTCTAATCTTTGGTCCCCAATCAATCGCTACCGCCTGGCCATTCTTGCTTTTCGCGGCAGGTTTGGCGATGGCCAGTAAGTATCTGCTGGCGATTGGTCACCGCCACATTTTCAATCCGGCCGCGGTTGGGGCTATTTTAACAGGTTTAATCCTCCATAACGGAGCCAGCTGGTGGGTTGGTGTTCCGGCGCTACTCCCAGTTGTTATTGTCGGCGGCTACTTGATGGTCAAGCGCGTTCACCGACAGGTGATGGTTGTCACCTACCTAATTGCCGCCGCCGGAGCAGTCGTTATCGAGCTGGCAATATCTGGCCAACTTGGCTCGGTTGGACCAGCCCTCAATAGTCTCGCTCTCTACTCGGCGATCTGGTTCATGGCTACCGTAATGCTGATCGAGCCGATGACTTCGCCAACCACCACCAGCCACCAAATAGTCTACGGCCTACTAGTCGCCCTGGTGCCATTTGCCGTTCGGCAGGTCGGCTGGACACTGCTCTACCCGCTCGAAGCCGGGTTGTTAGCCGGGAACCTGTATAATTTTGTCGTCCGACGGGATCAAAAAATGGAATTAACTCTTAAAGAAAAAATAAAACTTGGGCCAAATATCATTTCCTTCCTGTTTGATAAACCGGCTCGCTTCAAACATAGTGCTGGACAGTTTTTAGAGTGGACTTTGCCGCATGCCGAGGCCGACGATCGAGGTTACCGGCGGTGGTTTACCGTTTCGTCATCACCAACCGAGCCCAATATCCGCCTCACCACCAAATTTGCCGAGCGCTCCAGTAGCTTTAAAACGGCACTGCACAACTTAAAACCGGGTCAGAAAATATCCGCGGCCAACTTAGAGGGCGATTTTGTCTTACCGGAAAACCGTGACGAGAAACTGGTCTTTATCGCTGGCGGCATCGGTATTACGCCGTTTCGAGCAATGACTAAGTACTTACTCGATACCAAACAGTCCCAAGATATTGTTTTGCTCTATTCGGCCAAGACGGCAGCAGAGGTGGTGTTTAAGGAAATCTTTGCCCAAGCCGAGCAGGCGCTCTGGCTAAAACCCAATTACGTCTTAACCGATCCCCCTCCCGCTAATTGGACTGGCCAGTCCGGGTTCATCGACGCCGCTATGATCAAAAGAGTTGTTGGCGATTGGCAGAACCGGGTCTTCTACATCTCCGGTCCGGAGCCGATGGTTGAGGCCTTTGAGAAAATGTTGGCAGCAATCGGTATCGCCGACAACAAGATTAAGCGCGACTTCTTCCCTGGCTACACCGACACGCACCAGCCAAGCTAATTAATTGACGATAATTGTGCCAGTTTGACTGGGATTGAAATGGTTGTGGTAACCCCACGAACCAACTCGATCGAATGTAAACTCGTAGCTCTGGCCATTGGCGATACTTTTTTGCGAGTCAAAGCCGGGGTAATCGGTATGGGTTGGGTGAGGGTCGGAGGATACCCACAGACCGCTACTAGCGCTGTTGCTAAAAATTACTTTGGTACCCTTGGCTACTGTTAGGGTTGCTGGCGAGAAGCCGCTAGCACTGTAGGTGACAGTCGCGCTGGTGGCTGGAGGAGGGGTTTCTGCCGGAGGGGTGGTTGATGGTGTGGTGGTGGTATCTGTCGAGCCGGCGTTGGCGTTGTTATCGGTTGTGTTGGTGGTATTGGCTATATCTGTGGCAGTGGCGCCGCTGTCAGAATCGGAATTAGAGCGAGTGGCAAAAAAGGCAATTAATCCACCGGCGATCAGGACAACGGCAATGGGCAAAATCAGTTTGTTCATTTAGTCATATAAACAATTCATTTATACTTTAGGCTAGGCCTGACAGACTAATAAATCAAGGGCTGATTAACCAAATTCAGTGCTGCCAAATTTTGGGGTATAATAATAACTACGATGTTGCTAACCAAAAAGCTTCAAACCTGGTCAAGTTTCGTTCCTAACCCTGCCCTTACCGACTAAGTGGGCAGACTTTGAGAAGTCTCGAAAGCTGCCCGGCTTGGGCGGTTTTTTTTGTTCGTTACATCCAGGAGAAACTAATGATCTATCACGCCGTTAATAATCGTTGTTTAGTCGATCTTCACCAGCTAAACCTTCCTATATCAGCCACCGCCGCCCTCTCAATCCTTGAGCAAAGAGGCTTCCACCGGGAAGAAAGAGACGTTGTCGAACTCGCCCGGCAACTGCTGGGCAAGCCGTACCGGCGGGGTGCTCGTTTGCGCCGAGCCCCAGAGTTGTTTGATTGCTCCAGCTTGACCAAGTGGCTCTACGCCGAAATTGGTGTGTGGCTGCCACGTCGGGCAATCCAGCAGCGCGAGTCCGGCATGCCGATTGAATTGTCAGACATTGGGCCTGGCGATTTAATCTTCACGAGTGGTTGGATTAATCGCTACGTTGATGATCCGCAGGACGGCGTTGGCCATGTTGGAATTGCCAGCAGCGCCAGCACCGTTATCCACGCCGCCAATAAGCAAGCCGGGGTGATCGAAAGCACGGTTGGGAGCTTCGTTCGGAATAATTCTTTCCGGGGCGCTCGCAGAATCGCCGATCTCTCCCGGGCGGTAACGCTAAGCCTGCCGGCCACGCGAGAGATTGAAACGTCTGATGATATCAGACATTTTATCCTCACCCATCTTCCCTGTCCTTCCTAGCTCGGTTAACACCGAGCTTTTCTTACCCTGGGTGGGTTCACTTAGAGCGAAACCGAAGGGTGGAATTGTCGAAAATAAAAAAAGCCGGACAGATGTTTCTGCCCAGCGTTATTGTATCCTCGCTAGGGTCTCAGTGACCGCTACCCGAGTTCGGGGAACTTAGCTCCTTTAGCTTCCTTGCTCCAATGTGACCTTGCCCAGTTGATGTATTTCTCCCCTTCGGAGCGACTACGCTCAATGAGCAGGTCTCTAGCAGCATCAGAGAACAGCTCAGAGAATCGATTGGCAACCTGGATACTTAGGTACCCTAGCCTTAAGACTTCGTAGAGTCTCTCTATTCTCTTGAAGGTGTTCTCGTTCACCTGTTCTCCCGACCATGCTGAGTGAGGTTCGGGAAACCCAGGGAGGCGATCGTAGATGCGTAGCACCCGGTTCTCTTTGTCCTGGTGGCCAGCCCATTGGTGTATCAACCCACGTGCGCCTGATAGCGACCAGAACCTGTCCGCTTTCAACGAGTCGATCAGCGATTCACGGTATCCAGTGTGGCGTTCCCTGTTAACTGCCGTATGGTGTCCCCAGCTGCCTGGGTAATATTTGCTGAAGTCGCCGGGGTACATCGCGTTTTTGGGAACGGTCTCTGTGTAGCACTGCTCGTAACGCTTCTCCGAGATTAGCCCGCTGAGCATCTTCTGGTGTAGGGACAGGCATTTCTGCCATCTTGTAAAAGGTTCCGACTCTACCCAATCGGGACCAGCCGTAGGTATCTCTACTTCCAGACGTGCTACGTCTTGCAGCAACCATTCAAGAGCTTTAGTAGCCTTGACTGTCTCTATCTCGTTTTCAGTACGGACCGAGACAAAGCATTCCCAGTTCCTGTTCGTGCTCTCTCCTGCTACGTGGTACTTCAATAGCGCTAATACCGTTGAGTCGACCAAAACCATTTTTTCAGTCCGACTGCCTGACCCAGCCAAGCTTATCCATCCGATGTTTTCTGACATGTTAAGAAACTCCTGCCACCCCCTTTCGGTTAGTGGCAAATAGAAGGTAGCAAAGCGACAGGTATTGTCAACCGGTGATACCTAGAATGTTGAGCAATATTAATTCGCTGTGGCGTAGTTTTGAATGATGACGCTGTAGGTCAGGGCGGTTTCGGCCTGGTCTGCTTGATCACCAGTTGCTAACTGACGGGGCAGCCGTTTAACGGCCCGGGCTAGGTAGTCAGGCAGCTCGTGGGTGGGAATGGTTTTCAACCAGCGCAGGGCTTCTTTACGAAATCGCTCCGCCATCTCCGGCGAATCGTTTTGATAGCCAACAGCTACCCGTTTTAAATCCATAGCCGCCGACAGGAGGTTTAGCTTAGTTTCGCGGCTCATTCAACGCCTCCTGAAAGAAAAATTTAGTCAGCTCCTCAAAGGCCGCTCGCTTGGCTGGATCCTGAATCTCATTGCTACGATTATTCTCCTGCGGCCGGATATTAATCATTGAATCAAAGTTAACGGTTCCGGCCGCCAAATCAATGCCGCCGCCCCACAAATCGCTTTGCTGGGACCCTTCGCCCAACAGTATTTCTTCCGATTCAAAATGTCGGTTGGCTCCAGCTGAACAAACTTTCCGCTTTAGATCGATGACGGTTTTTACGTAAACCTCAAACTCTTCCTTAAGTTTTTCTATTTCTCCGGCTGTGTAGGGCTTTCGGGAAGTAATAATCATCGCTATCGCTCAGAATACTTTGTAATCATTTCCTTGATTCTACCCCCGAACCATAAAATGTCGAGCCTGGATCGCGCGGGCTCTTAGAGCTACCCCTTAACTACTCCACCAACTTATCCGTGAAGATGATAGACCGGCTGGGGTATGTCTGTTCGGCTACGTTCCAGGCACCCTCGCAGGTGACTAAATTCAGATGAGATTTGCCGTCATTGGAAACAAACACGTCGGAAGCGTCCGCATTCGGTGCGTAACTTCGCAGTTCGCGGACCACAAACGTAGTTACTGCCCCATTTTCGTCGACGACGTCCAATTTATCGCCCGGGCTGAGTCTCGATAAATAGTTAAATACTGCCGGCCGATTGTTCTTCCAGCCGAAATGCCCAGCGATCACCGCGCTACCGATTTCTCCGGGACGCGACCCAAGCGAAAACCAAGCCGTCTCGGCGATGTCCTTCGGTACTCCCATGGCACCCCCGGGCGTCAATCCGACCGACACGATGACAGCGTCAATATTAAGAGATGGGATTTTAAGACGCTTTGGGAGAGCGACAGAGGGTATTGGTTTCTTTGGGGAAGGACTGGATAACGCCGCTACTGCTTGAGCCGGTACAATTAAATCGCTCGAGACGACTGCGCTTCTTGATCTCGCATTACTAATAAATACGGCCGTCAGCCCTCCGACCAAAAGTATACCGACGAACAACGCCGCCCAAACAAATGATTTAGTGCGTAAAAGTTTTAGCAAAGCCACTAACTGGTCTTTTTTCTGCGAACGAGGTAGCACGAGACCAAAACAGCAGTTAGCCCTGCTAGCAGAGCGATTTGCCAGGGATTACTATCTTTCGTGGCGCCAACGCCAGTGTCTGGCAGTCCGGTTCCGCTGGTGTCGGTGTCGGTGTCGGCGCTAGCGCAGGTCGGCTTGGTAATCGTATTATTATCCAGAGTAACGGCAGCGTTGCGGGCTAACGCTCGGCCTTGCAGAGTTGCGCTAGTGTTAAGCCCAATTGAAGTCAGGGCCATAATCGTTCCAACGAAACTTGAGCTAGTGCCAAGCGTGGCCGAGCTGGTAACTTGCCAAAATACGTTACAGGCCTGAGTGCCGTTGATGAGAGCGACAGTACTGCTCGAAGCGGTAACGAGGGTGGAGGAGGCCTGAAAGATAAAAACAGCGTTGGCGTCGCCTTGACCGTCAAGCGTCAGCGTGCCGATTAAGTTAGCTGTTGAGGCCCCGCCGAATGCGTAAACTCCGGGCGTTAGGGTTTGGCCGCCAAGTTGGTTATCGGCTCCAACAAAGGTACTAGTTGCGGACTGCCCGGCAGCGTTGTCGTAGGCAGTCACGAGGTCGTTTTTGGCGGTTGTTAACAGCCCAGGGTTATTGCCAGCGATACCGTCTGGGCCGGTGGCGTCAACTGCGTAGATCGTCCCGGAAACCTCGAGCGTAGTTAAGCCGGCGTAATTAGTACCAGCGGCCGGGCTTAAACCAGTGTCTCCGGTAATGACGGAGGTGGGGACGTTGGTTATTTCAGTACCGGCTAAGACGGCAAAACTATCTGCTGTACCGAGGCTGACTGTTGTTGCCGCATAGGCATTTCCGGTCAGGCCAAACGCTAGAGAGATGATTAGTACGGCTGTTGCTAGATTTTTCATTAGTTTATTGTTGGGTTAAGACTTTTTCTTAGCGTTTTCGGCGAAAATACTCCAGTGCTTCTTTAGATCCGCCACCAGCTCGTCAATCTGTTCTTTATTGGCCTTCTTGGCACCAGCGTATTCTGTGGCGACGGAGTCGATAATCTCGTTGTAAACGGGCCTCGTAACTTCACGAGCTGCTTCCAGCCGCTCAATGACTTCCGCTTTCATTTTGACCGCCCAGGCCTTAACGTGTTTCTGGTGTTTTTTGCCGCTTGGACCAAAGAAGAAGTAGGCTGTTGCCGCTAAGCTGGCAATCGCCACACCCGCTATCACTAATCCGGCTTTGCTCGGCCCGTTTGATGTTGATTTACTCATTTTTTATATACGTTAAATTTTCTGGCTGTTAGCCGGGCGAGTCACTAGGTCTATTAGCCGTGCAACGATAAAGCCAACTAGCACATAGACAATTATTGCCACAAGCGCGGCGGTGTCGAAGTAGGCGCCTTCCACTTCCGGATTGGGAAAGATCCCTCGGAACGGTGCGGCAAAGAAATTGGTAGCGCCATAGAGGAAGTTGGTAAAACCAACTGCCTTGGCACCAAATAATTTAAATACTATTCCTAACAGTAGTAGAAGATCGATAATTCCGACGATATACCATATCCAGGCGTTGCCTCGATCGGAGTGAGCGTCTTGGACCTCGGCGTTAGTTGAAACTTGGGCGGTGGTGGCAGTTTGACTGACTTGATCAGAAACTGGACCCTCACTGGTGCTTGTTACTTCTTTTTGAACTTCGATAGGCATTATTTCAGCACCTTCAAGGCCTTCAAAATGACAATCAATATTACCGCTCCAATTACTCCCCAAACAACTCCCCAAAAACTTAGACCTCCCGCTGCAGTCGCAGAGCCAATCTTTAATACCGAACCAAATAGCCAACTACCAAGCAACGAACCAACAATTCCGATTCCGATATTGGCGAGTGCGCCCTGTTGCTCGTCTGTTCTCATTATCATGCTCGCAATCCAACCGATTACGGCCCCAACTAGTATCAATATTATCCAACTCATGTTTGCTCCTTTTGCTTGTCATGAGCCTATCCACAGGTAATACAAGGGCAATTACCACAATTGCCACCTTAAATTAGAAATTATTACAAATCGACTGCGCAACTTTTTAGAACAAAATTTATTGCGTTCTAACTAACCTGTTCGGCGCCAACAAAAGTAAGTATTATCGTCATATGGACCAGGAGCCAAATTTAGAGCAAGAACAATATCAGGATTGGAAAGCACCTGAGACGGGACAAGATACTCAAGAAACCACTGACCCCAACGAACAACTGGAGCAGTTATTAAAGGAAAAGTTGCAGCCGGGCATCGAAACAATGGATCGCGCAATTGATAAGCTTAATACTGAATACAACACAGCGGGTAGGGATAGGGACAGCAAGGATGCGGTGCTTGATCAGGAACTGAGAATCAGTGGAAACAGAAAATTAGCTATTAAGGCTCAGGGGGAACTGGGCTTTTTACTGGATGACCCCAACATGCAAGGTAGGACTGTTATAGATGCCATTTTTTCCAAAATTAGTGAGCACCAAAGTAGCGAAGAATACAATTCAAATAATGATTCTGAACGCCAGACTGTGGAAGATATGATTGCACCCTTGACGTACTTGGCAGAACATTTGGACGAGGAGTCTCTAAATTTATCTATAGGAAAGATTCCACAAGTTGCGCAACAAGAAATGGGCAGTAATGAAAGCACTTCCAACGAGCAAGCTAACGCTGCTACACGGAGCGATCCTCGTAAGGACCTTTACGAAGCTGCAAATAAAAGATACGAACAAAACCTGGCTACTCCAACCCCTGCTGTTGAAGTAACCACACCCACCCAGCAAGTTCAGCAGACCGAAACAGCACCCCCTCAATCAGAAGGGACAAGTCGCTTTGCGGAGATACAAGTGAGCGGAGCAATTAATCGCATTAAGGAACAAGTTCTTCCTAATCCAGAAACTGGAAGGTGGCCTATTAGCCAGGCAGAAGCTTTCAAGGGCTTAGGTGAGAGGATGGCAAAGATCTCTGAGAATCCTCAAACAAGTTTTCGGGACGTACTAATAAATATTGTCGATGGAGTGGATGAGACTACTCTCTTCCAAGTCCCAGACAACGAAGTGGGTCTCGAACAAATTAACGATAGAAGGCACTTCTTACAAGAATTGATTAAGCAAACCGATGACCTCGGACGAACACTTGCTAGCGAACAGCGGGACAATCCCGAACAGCGTCAGAAAATATTAAAAATCACTGAAAGCGCTGTGAGTGAACTATCTAAAAAAGACCTAATACTCGAAGAGAAACATCGTGAGCTGTACGGCAAATTCAACGCGAGGCAATGGGAATAGTTAGCCCCTAGGGAATTGCTCCAGTACTAACCGCTTCGATTTTGCCCTGGTGACACTTAGGACATTCCAGACCAACGCTATCAGTCACTTTTTTAATTTTATTGTTCCTGCAGTTGAGGCATATTATTTCCGCAAAATCTTCTCCATCGCCCGGCCCTTGGCTAGCTCGTCGATGAGTTTGTCGAGCTGGCGGAAACAAGAGGTGGGAATGTCGAGCCCCTAAATAACCCAGGCGGGTTTACCTCGAGCGTAGTCGAGAGGTGGGTTATTTAAGCAATAACCCGTCGCAAGGACGGATTTTTTGTTTGGCTCCGAATTGTAAGGGATGGTAGGGTTATGATTCAGCTTTGTATCTAAAATCCTTAGCTTTGAAACACTTTCAATAACCGTTGCACATTCTTACTTTCCACTCAGACGTACCGGAGCAGTGTTAATGTAGTCACCGTAGTAAACACGAAGCGCGTGCCAGCCTGGCCTTGGATTATTTATTGTAAGAGTCAACTCCTGCTCTACCTTCTCATAAGGAGCGAGAACTTTAGTAGTTAATGCTTGGGTACAAATAGCGGTTTCCGGTTCAAGTTTGCCAGCCCGCCCAACAACTTCACCCTTATTATCTAACAGTGTCGCCGTTATATCTTGGCAACCGCTTGTAAAGCTAATAACTAACGGCTCAACATCGCTGCCATTATTGATCGTTATTTTTATTTTTTGACTGGCGATAGCTTTGGGGATATATGGGTCAGTAAAAAACACAGCCGTTTGATGCTCAAAAAGTTGGATTTCTGGAGATAAGTTAAGCGTATTACGATCTTTGAGCCAAAGCCAAACTCCGCCTATTAGTAAAAGACTCACCGCGAATCCGATCAGCGCACGGTCCTGCGGTAACCTAATTTTGTCATCCACGGCCGGCTTTAACTTACGAAATGCAACGATAAGCAAGACCCAAACCGCAAAAGAAACAATGATTGGAAGAAAGGCAAACACGTAACCTAACCATATCGGATACGGATAGGGCGGCCCGCCGTCAAACAATCCATAGCCAACAACAAAGCTGGCCGGGAATGATAGCAGAACAATCATGATCCAGGCCCAAGCCGACCAAAGACGACGTTGAAGAATACCAATACCGAGCGAGATAATAAGAGTTGTGTAAAAAACAGGTGTAAGTGCACCCACCCAGTCCTGAACATGGTCAATATTGCCCAGTCCAGGTGTGAACACCTGTATCCATCCGCTAAACGCCAAAAATAGAGGTAGCGCCGCAAGGAGAACGGTTAGTATACCAGTAATCTTAATTAACCTTTCCCAGTTCTTCATAAGCCAATTCTAATGCCAAATCTATTAATTTGTCGAGCCTGAATTGTGGAGGATGTTAGAACTAGCCCTCGGTAATTTCTTTAAACTCTTCCAAGACCGTTTGAGCAAATGGGTGCTCGAGCTTCCCGCTACTAACCCACTCATGATATTCAAACTCCGTTTGATTATCATTGATTGGCAAAAACGTGTAGCGAACGTTGTAGTCACCGCCGATCTCACTCAGAGTAAATCCTCTATTTTCGCCAAAATCAGTAACTTCGTATTCAGTAGCTACGCCCTCTTTCGTCCAGTTCTTATAGATTGTACCTAGCTTTGTTGGTCGTTCACTTGCAACTTCCTTCTGAATCGAATCAACCCACCGAGGTGTATTTTGCGGGTTAAGCGAGAATTCGAATAAGAATTGTACAGGTTTGTTAATTACGATTCTGAGTGTATTCTCCCTCATCTTCCTAAATTGTACCTCCGAACCTTTACCTCGAGCAACGTTTACTTCGAGTGGAATCGAGAAGCCGAGAGGTG
>JBBDZM010000013.1:0-15043 GCA_040900165.1 Patescibacteria group bacterium
TTCTGGTGCCCAGGAGAGGACTTGAACCTCCAACCCTTTCGGGATACGAACCTCAATCGTACGCGTATACCTGTTCCGCCACCTGGGCTCAAATGAGAATTATATCCGTAAATAACCAGCTAAGCCATAGTTGCTTGCTGTACAGCCAGTTGAAATTTTAACCGCTTTCTTTCAAGACATGGCAAACCCTTTTTATAGTACATAAACTGAAATAATTTTATTGAATGTTTCTTCGCAAGCCTTAAATGATATGTCGATTTACCAGCAAACGTAATCCGTCCCTCAATATTAACCACTGCCTTAATCTCGTCCCTTACCCACTCTAGATGCTCCCTGCTTGCGCAGACAAAGTCGGTGTAAAGCATAAAACTACTTTTCCATCGTGGATCCCAATATGAGTAGGTACACCCGTCACCATCCAAATGTCCTCGTAGAAAATCCCTAAAATACTTTCTAGGGATTTTTAGTTTCCCGATAGTCTTAGTCTTATTGGGGGTAAGGCCGAGCGACAGAAGAAATCTATAGAAACTAACGCTACCAAATTGTATTACGTAATACTTTTTCTCTTTTTTGTATGAACTAAATTTTGTGCCGATGGTATTTTTTAAGGAAAGTATTCTAGAAAAATTCTCTAACTGCTCCTTGTCTTTTGACGTTAAGGAAATATGCCTTCCATCAATTGAGAGGCTACCATCAGTTGCAATAAGTCCAATTATGTATGCCAAATCCGGACGCCATTTTGTATCGACAATGTTTCTTGCGAACATACCTCAAGCATATAGCGTATACCAATACTTTCAACGAAAAATATCTTGTGCGCGTGAGAGGAGTCGAACCTCCACGCCCTTGCGGACACTGGAACCTGAATCCAGCGCGTCTACCGTTCCGCCACACGCGCAATTACTCGTAGATTTTACCAGATAACTGGTAGATTTTCACTACTTCAGGTACCACTGATCGATCGCTTGCCAGCGATCACGAACCGATAGCGGAATGTAGGGAGCGGCCGGAACAACGTTGTTATCGACAATAATATTTCTGGTTACCTGCCCAATAATCTGCAGGACTCCCAAGCTAGCCAGCTGTTGATGAAGTAGGAGAATTTTTTTATTGCGCTCAGGAATTAGGTATTCGCTCTCAATTTGATCGATTAATTTATCGGCAGCATCGTTCTTAATACCAGACAAATTATTGCCCGGCGGCCGGATTTGGCTGGAGTGCCAGAGATAATACGGGTCAAGCTCCGGCCCGTAGCTAATGCCCGTTAGTAAGGCCTCGAAATCTCTGGTCGGGCCAATGTTATTGGCGATATCGTCGGCCGATTTTGTTTGGATTGTCACCACTAACCCTTGTTTTTCCCACTGCTTTTTGACGGTTGGGGCGTAAGATTTAGCTTGGTCTTCGTCGGAAACTGTTAGAGTAACCTGGGCTCGGGCGACGGTCTTGCCCTGAACAACTTTTTGGCGAAACAAGGTATCCCGAAACGGTGAGCGATTAACATTAATTATTACGGCGAAATAATTTGGCGTGCTATAGGAAAATTGTTTGTAGCCATCCGGAACGTGATCGCCCTCTAACCGCGCTCCGTCAATTTTTTTCTTATTCAAAGCGTCAATCAGCAGCGCTTCGTCAGGGAAAAGATGGACGACAATTTTATTGATGTACGGCGTTAGTGCGTACTCTCTGGTACTGCGGGTAAATATCGCCGTCGTATCGCTTAGCTTGCTTAGCTTGTAGGCGCCAAAATCAAACAACGGTTGGGTTAATAGCAACGGTAAATTGGGATTGGGGGCATTAAGAGCAACCGTTATGACGCCGTCGCCCTCATCGTTAACAATCGCCGGGCCGAGTAGCTCAATGTTTTGGTTTAGTTGGTCAGCAATCTCCTGCGAGGAGATATTCTTTTTTAGATCGAAGGTATATTTTGTATTGTCAGCGTTAACCTGCCAATTGTCGATTAGCTGGTTAACTATTTTACCTTCCCGATCCACCTTAAACAGGCCGGATTTAGTCAATTTGGCGGCAATGGCATCAAGCTCATCGGCTGTGCCAACCACCCCGTCAACGTAAGTCCCTCCCGCCACCGGGCCGTTATTGTCCAGATTAAAATACTGTCGGTACCAAAGGCTGCCACTGACGGCAATTACCATCGCCAAAATTGCCAGCAGTAGCTTTTCGTTATGTTGCAAAAATCTGCCAAGCTGTCGCAGAAGCGACGTCAGTAATGGGAATTTCATTTAGACAAAGATTCGAGCAATGGCAGAAACGATAAATATCGCGGCAAAAACAATCGTTGCTCGAAACAGAACCCTTTCTACCCCTCGGCGACTGCGATAGCTGGTATCGTTCCCTCCAAAGGCGCCACCTAAGCCAGTACCACGGTGCTGTAATAGGATTGAAACCACCACAAGGATGGCAGATGCGAATTGGCTAATCTGAATGACTGTTGTCATGTACGGCAAATGGTAACCCGGTGGGGTTTGAGAGTCAAGGCAAAACAGGAGTTAGAGAGCTACTTTATTCGAGGCCAGGATACTCGCTAACGCTCATTTGCTCCTTCAGCCAGCTTCAGTCGCAATGGGATTACATCCCATCTAAAATCGAGGCCAGGATGGGATTTGCACCCACGTAAAACGGTTTTGCAGACCGTTACCTCACTACTCGGTCACCTGGCCAGTAGCTGTATTTTACCGGTTTGGAAGCTAAAAATCGATATTTACAACAAAGAAAGTAGCTCCTCGTCCGAATCAACTGTCTTAACACCCGGATAGTACGTAAAAATTGAATTAGCACCATGCGGCCCAACTAGGTATATGTCAGTCTTATTGCTTGTGTGCAACTTGGCAAGCGCTGCCCCGAGCTCTATGTACATTCCGGTGCCCGCCTCATCAGAGAGCAGGATAAATACATCGCAGCTCAAAACATGAGCAATGCATTCGCGAGCAAACTTCTTCGCTTCTTCCCGATGCTTATTGTATGGTTTGAGCATCGGCTTAATTAGCCAATCAGTTTTTGATCGGTAACCTTTTGCTTCTAGGAGTCGCAACAGCTTAATTGCCCGAGATTTTTGAGCGGTTCGAGAGGCAATGTAAACTGCTTTCATGGAGCGGCAGACCGGATTCGAACCGGCGACCTCTTCCTTGGCAAGGAAGCGTTCTACCACTGAACTACTGCCGCAAATACGCCATATATTGTACCTTGGCAATTGCCCTTGTGTAAAGGAGAAGCCCGGGTTAACATTGGCTCAGCAATGGCCAAGAAAAACTCCAAAAATATCCAAAAATTATTGAAAAAAAGACACCTTCAAGCACTTCAAGAAGGCCGGATCTCCGAACCAACTCCTACCCCACCAACAATCAGCACCGTTGAGTCGCCCCGGCCGGAGATTGCTGCTCCCAGTCAACTACCCGCCCTGCCCTCACCAGAAAGCCGGCCAGCATTAGCTAACAAACTACTAGCGATACGGGGGTTGTCCCCCATAATTAAAACCTTGATTAGCGTGTTAATCATTGCCGTTATCTTAATTGCTGTAACTATTTCTGCCGGAAAATCCGACTATCTAACTAAGTTTGGCGATTGGCTCTATACAACTCTTGGGCTTAATAATTAGTCTGAGCCGAATTTTGCTGGATTGCCGCCGGGAGGGCGTTAAACGTCCGGGTAACAATCATAAAACAGGCTACTAAGGCCACGAATATCGCCATAATAATAAAAATCTCCACAATTATCTCCACCGGCGCTAGTAAACCAAACGACTTTCTCATAATTTCATCGTACCAAAGCTACGACCGGAAACGGTATTGAAGAGCTTCGGCTAGATCGCCCGCTTCGATATTTTGATGCTCGTTAACGTCGGCAATTGTTCTGGATACCCGCAATAATTTATGGAATCCCCGGCCGGTAATCACAAATTTTTTCGCCGCCGCTTCCAACAATAGCTGGGCATCGTTATTGAGCTGGCAGTGCTCGCTAATTTGCTTGGGCGACAAGCCGGAGTTCATCGTTGAATAATTAATCTGCGAGTTATCCCAAACTCTTTTAACCACCTGCCGGTTATCGGCCAAGTCGTTGCCAACTACCGTTGATTTACCTTGAAGCTCTTTGAGCGACACCGGCACCATCTGAATCGACATATCAATCCGATCGATTATTGGCCCACTGATTTTTTTGCGGTAACGGTCGATCTGGCTAGGCAAACAAATACACTCTTTAATCCCCGATTCGTACCAACCACACGGACAAGGGTTCATTGTTGCAACCATTATAAAATCGGCGGGGAATCTTACTCGGGATGCGGCTCTGGCAACGTTGACCACCTTGTCCTCCAAAGGCTGACGTAACGACTCTAAAACAATCCGCGGGAACTCCGGTAACTCATCAAGAAATAATATTCCGCGGTGGGCTAGGGAAATCTCCCCGGGTTTGATTGTCGAATTTCCGCCACCGACAACTGATATATGGCTAGCGCTGTGATGGGGGCTACGCAGGGGACGGTCGCTAAATGCACCAGCTTCATCTGGCGATAACAGCCCGGCGACGCTGTGGATTTTGATTACCTCGATCTGCTCGGACTTACTTAGTTTGGGTAAAAGTGTCCGCATAGCTTTGGCCAACATTGTTTTGCCGGCACCAGGCGGGCCGTGCAGCAAGATACTGTGTCCGCCAGCGGCGGCTATCAGCGCCGCCCGTTTGGCTTGGGCTTGGCCGCGAATTTGGCTCCAAATTTCTTCGCCTTCACTACTCACTGGATAATCAGTTTCGATAAACGGCGCCAGCTCAATTGTTGCGTTCGACCAGTCGACAATTTCCCGAAAGCTTTTTACCGGGATGATATTAATATCCTCAATTAATCTCGCTTCCGGGGAATTTTCTTGTGGTAAGACCAGGTTTTTCAGCCCCTTTTTCTTGGCCCATTCGGCCAGAATCAATACTCCCCGAACTGGCTGTAATCCTCCGTCCAAAGACAGCCCACCAATCACTAAACTTTCTTTGAGACGAGCTGTTTTATTGAGCTGTTTATCGGCCAGTAGCACCGACATTGCAATCGGCACGTCAAAATGGGTGCCGCTCTTTTTAATCTCGGACGGCGCTAAATGAACGGTAATCCGACTCATCGGGAATTTGTAGCCAGAGTTTTTGATGGCCGAGCGGACTCGCTCCCGGCTTTCGTCAACTAATTTGTCGGCTAGCCCGATAATCGAAAACGACGGTAAGCCATTGGCCACATCAACTTCAACGGTCGTTGGCGCCGCCGTTATCCCGTCCACCGTGGCGCTCGGGAGTTTGGCTAGAGCCATCACCAAATTTTGGGAAAATTTGGAAGTCCCAACTCCCAAGTCCCAAAGTTTGAAAATTTATTTTTTGTAACGTGTAATTTGTTTGGCTTTTGGGTGTTGGATATTGGGGCTTCCATCGCTTGATGGCTATGGACCAAATATAATAATCGCCAGTTTCGGAAAGTATTTTAACTGGCTCATTAAATTTTCGGTCTTCATGGACCGAAAATTATTACCGAGAAACCGAATAGACAAATAATTATTACACCCCAGCCCATAAAGATTATCGGCAGGCGCCGCCCCAACACCGCCAGCACCGTTCCGGCAATGTAGGTAACTGCCAGCAACATTAACGTCAGGACATTTGGTCCGGAATTTGGCAGTGCTTGAACTTGGGCGGCCTGCAGATCAACTTTTGAGACCGAAGCTAAAATTGCCGCCGATAAAACAAACATCGACAGCACGGCGGTTGTTGCTTTGGCACGCCCAAACCCCGGGCTTTGGGCGGTTACTGCTGTTTGTTGCGAGCTTAGCCATTGTTGATGTAGCGCCAACTGGCCGCGGGGGAAAAACATTCCGTCACAATCTGGACAAGTCCAATACTGGCCAGAGTGGGGCGAAACATCATGCTCGGCCGGAGCCAGGAGCGTGCCGTCCAGCGCACACATTAAATCATATGATTTAGCCGAGTAGTTGGGGCTGGGTGTATCGTGTTGGGCAACGGATTTGGGGTCAAGCTGGCTGGTAAAAGGTTTAGGAAACCAAAAACCACCGCACTGGATGCATTTCTTGGCCTCAACCAACGACCCCCCGGTCGTTAATAAATCGACTTGGTCGTAATCGCCGTTACACAACGGACATTTCACTAGTAATCCCCTCCGCTCATCTAACTTAATGTAGCTATTTTGGGACGACTTTCAAGAACTCCTCAACAAGTTTTTTCGCCTCTTGTTCGGTTGCCACTTCCGCCACGACCCCGTGATGCCGCCACCAGGTTAACTGACGGCGGATATAGGCCCGGCTGGCCTGCTGAAACTCGCTGATTGCCAATTCGCGGTTGCGCTGGCCGGTGATAAATAAGGCAGCGTAGCGGTAATCGAGCCCAATATTAACCAGCCAGTCTGGATCAACACCGCTGTCGATTAGTTGCTTAGTTTCGGCAATTAAATCGTCAAAAATCCGCTCGTACCGCTCGTCGCTGCGCCGGTATAGTTCGCTCCGCTCCACCTGCGGCATTATCGCCAGCGATTGAAACGGCACCGGCCGGCGCTTTTTGGAAAAACGTCCACTGCCAGGCTGATAGCCCTCGAGCAGCGCCGTCACGTAGAGCCCGGTGCCGCCAACAACAACCGGTACTTTGCTGGACTCAAATATACGTTCTAACGTATATTTGGCTCTTTCCAGCCAATCATGAAGAGTAAATCTCTCACCCGGTTCGGCGATATCAATCAGCTCTTGGGGAACTGGTTCTTTGTTGGTTCCGATATTCAGCCCCCGGTAAACCTGCCGGGAATCGGCCGAGATTATTACGCCGTTGAATTCTTTGGCCAACGCTAAGGCCAATCGGGTTTTCCCCGACCCAGTTGGTCCGACCACGGCGACAATTTTTACCTTGTTATTTTTCACTTTAACGTTAATATCTAAAATGCTTTTTTAAATTATCTCATATGCTGAAGCATTATCTTATATGCTAAGGCAATATCTTATATGCCAAAGCATTATCTTATATGCTAAGGCATTATCTAATATGCTTAAACTTCAAAAACTTACTAAACAATTCTGGCTTGGCTCTAAACCATTTACGGCTGTTAATAGCTTGTCTTTAGAAGTAGCAACGGGTCAGGTTTTTGGCTTTATTGGCCTCAACGGCGCCGGCAAAACCACGACAATCAAAATGATTACCGGTCTACTATTCCCTGACAGCGGTCAAAGTAGCTGGAAAAAGCAAGATAGCACCAGCGTCGAATCGAAAAAGAAATTTGGTTTTATGCCCGAGCATCCCCAGTTTCACCGCCACCTAAGTGCCACCGAAGTATTGAGCTACGTTGGCGAGCTTTTTGAGATTGATCCGACAATTATTACCAAGCGTACCAAAGTCTTGCTCAAGCAGGTCGGCTTGGCCGACAGCGCCAAAATCCCTGTTCGCAATTTTTCCAAGGGTATGAGACAGCGGCTCGGTTTTGCGGTAGCACTAATCAATAACCCCGAGCTATTAATCCTGGATGAGCCACTCGATGGCCTCGATCCAATCGGCCGGGCCGAGTTTAAAAAGTTGATCCTTGAACAAAAAGCCGCCAACAAAACTATTTTCTTAAGTAGCCATATTCTTTCTGACATCGATGAAATCTGCGACCAAATTGCCGTAATCGATAAGGGCAAATTGTTGTTTATCGGCTCTCCCAAAAAACTAACCGGCGGCAAAAAGAGCTTGGAAGCGGCGTTTGTGGAGCTGGTGCGATGAAAACCATTTGGGTGATTGCCCGAAACACCTTTATCGAAACGATTCGGGAAAAAATCCTCTACGCTATTGTCGGGTTTTCCCTACTGGTAATTGTCGCCAGCTTGTTGGCCGGATCGGTTTCCCTTGGCCAAGACGTCCGGGTAATCCAAACTTTCGGGCTGACGGCAATGACAGTTTTTCTATTGGTCATTACAATTTTTGTTGGCTCCCATTTGCTCTATAAAGAGACCGAGCAAAAAACCATCTACCTCACCCTCACCAAACCCGTTACCCGAGTCTGGTTCTACCTGGGCAAATTCGTTGGGTTATCGCTGGTAATTGGTGCTAGCGCCCTGCTGATGGGACTTGTTTATGTTATTTTACTCTGGGCCAAGACCGGCTTTGTCGCCCCGGCCAACTACTGGGCGATTGGCTTTACAATCCTAGAAGCCTGGCTAGTAGTGGCGGTTGGGATGATGTTTGGTAGCTTTGCCTCGCCGATCTCCAGCGCCCTCTATAGTTTTGGGCTAATACTAATTGGCCACTCCACCACCACTATCCACGCCATTGCTCAAAAATCTGCGCCAACCATCCGCTATCTGCTGGAGGGCGTTTATTACGCTTTCCCCAATCTTGAAAAATTTAATCTTCGTAACGAAGTCGTTTACGCTATTAGCCCCAACCCCACCCAGGTAATTACGACCTTAATCTATTTTGTTGCTTTTACCGCCTTGTTATTAGCCCTGGGGATAGCAGTTTTCCGCAAAAACGAATTCTAAATAATTGATGATTTTTACGGACTTAAAACTACGGATCGTTCCATTGATAGTTTTAATTGCTTGGTCAGTTGCCTATATCTCCCAAATCAACTACGACGCTTGGCGCTATTATTCGCCGTCCGTGCTCAATACTAGCTTCAACGAATTTATCGAGCCCCAGCCGCTCTCACCCCAGAATACCCGCCTGATAAGTTTTGGTGCCACCGAGTTCGCCGCCAATATCTACTGGCTGCAACTTATTCAGTATTACGGCGGGGGAACGCCGTACGGCCAATACCGAAAATTACCCGAACTATTCGACACCGTTACCGAACTATCCCCGAACTTTCAGCAGGCCTACATCACCGGTTTGATTATTTTGCCGGGCGAGGGATTTGTCGATCAAGCGCTCTCCCTGGGAGAGAAAGGCCAGAAAAACCTCCCCGATTCCTGGGAAATGCCCTACTACACCGGTTTGGTTTACCATATCTACAAAAAGGATTACGCCCAGGCCGGAGCCAAATTCAACCAAGCTGCCACATTCGCTGGCGCGCCAGCTATTACCAAACTATTCGCCGGTATCTACTTCAAGGAGGCCGATCAACGCAAAAAAGCTTACCTTATTTTCCAGACCGTAGTTGCCACCAGCGAAGACCAATATATTATCGCCCGGGCCGAAAAACAGCTCGCGCACTTAGACGGAATATTTACGCTCGAGAGCGCCGTCGCCAAGTACCGTCAACAATTTTCCGTCTACCCCAAAAATCTCAATCAACTTGTAACCAGCAATATCATCAAAAAAATCCCCGTTAGCCCTTTTGGGGTTAAATACACCTACAACCCCAAAACCGGCCGGATTGGCGACGACTAACTACTGGTAAAAACCTGCCAGACCGTATCAGCAAGCTTTTTGGAGTCGTGATACAAGGGATAGTTTTCATCGATCAAATCCGCCGAGATAATTGGGACATTAAGGATCTCTGTTTGTTCGCTAGTAATATTTTTAATACTGCCAAGCTTTCCTTCTTTGCTGCCCCGGGCAATCATTTTGTTGTTGACCAAGGCCGCGTCAAATTTCGTCCCATTA
Source organism: Patescibacteria group bacterium (assembly GCA_040900165.1). GTDB lineage: Bacteria > Patescibacteriota > UBA1384 > 2-12-FULL-50-11 > 2-12-FULL-50-11 > BOKZ01. Next base: position 9,562 of record JBBDZM010000013.1, read on the forward strand.
ACATACTCGCGCAGGGCTTTGATGTGATCTTCAACAGAGAATTTCTCGGTTTCCCCGCGCTCGGTGGAGGCGTTACAGATAAATATCTTCATCGCTGGCGATTTTTCAAAGGCTTGGCGGATATCCTTAATTAAAAAACTCGGCAAAATACTGGTATAAAGACTGCCCGGGCCAACAATAATCAGATCGGCGTTGTTAATAAAATGGACGGCCGTCGGGTTGGCAACTGCATCTGGCGGAACAATCGAGATCTTTCCGATCCCAAATCGGTGACCCAGCTTGGGAATATCGACCTCCCCAAGAGCGCTTTGGCCATTATTGAGCTCGGCAATTAAACTAACGTGGTCGAGCGTTGAGGGGATTACCTGCCCTTTAATCGATAAGATTTTACTACTAGCTTCTACGGCCGAGTCAAAGCCACCAGTTATATCCGATAGAGCGATCAATAAGAGATTCCCCAACGAGTGGCCGCTCAAACCCCTGCCCCGATTAAACCGGTATTCAAATAACTTAGTTAATAACTGCTCATCGTTGGAGAGAGCAGCCAGACATTTGCGGATATCGCCGGGCGGCAATACCCCCATCTCCCTGGATAACCGGCCACTGGAGGCACCGTTGTCGGTCATGGTCACAATACCCGACAAGCTAATCGGGTGGTTTTTTAAACCGCGCAACAGAGTGGATAACCCTGTCCCCCCGCCAATGGCGACGACTTTGGGTTTGGGGATCATGGAACTAGTGGGTATTTGTACTCGGTTACCTCGTTAATCAGCTCGGACTGATCACTTATCCACGTCTGTAAGACAAATTTCTCCAAATCGGTGCTGGTTCGATTTTTGGTCGTAGCCACCACCGACACATGGAAGACTCCCAAGAAATGAAAGTCATCTAATTTGTATTTTTGAATAAACTGGCCGTTGCTATCCGCCTTAGCCTTGAGGGTTTGGGAGTTATTTATACTGCCGTTTGGGTATTGGGTAACGATATCCAGTTGGGCGTTAGCCAGGGTATTTATCGTCACCACCTGGGTCTGACCCAACCTAACAACCTGGCGAGAAAACTCAATTTTTAGCGGAAATGGCTGCTCCTTGGTAGATGACGCATCGGTCTGCGAGGCTAAAACCGCTTGGCTAATCGTTACCGGATCATTTTCTTTGGCAATATCTTTATTCCAACCTAGTCCAATCGTCGTCAGAATCAGGGCAACAATCGTGAAAAAGGTGTTACGTATAGTCCGTGACATTTTGGTAATATTCTAAACTTAAATATCCCGATCCGCCAACCGCTCGTTGCCCAAATTTAAAAAAATCGCTACGCTCAAAAAGTATGAACAAAGACGCCAATTACGACGTTGTAATAATCGGCTCCGGTATGGCTGGCCTTAGCGCCGGGCTTTACGCTGGCCGCTACGAACTCTCTACTACCGTTATCGGCGACATGCTTGGCGGCGCCACCTCGACCGCTTGGACTGTGGAGAACTATCCCGGCTACAAAGAAATCGACGGCTACGATTTAATCGTCAAAGTCAAAGAACAAAACGAGGCGCTGGGCGTTAAAATTATCAACGACCGAGTCTCTGATATCGATAAAACCGGCGACGGCTTTGAGCTGTCGTTGCGCGACGGCGGCGAGCATAAAATTCAAGCCAAAACCGTAATTTTTGCCGTCGGAGCGGCTCGCCGAAAACTCGGCGTCGACAAAGAGGACGAATTCTCCCAAGGCAAAGGCGTTCACTACTGCGCCACCTGCGACGCTCCGCTCTACAAAGGTAAAACTATCGCGGTGGTTGGTGGGGGAGACGCTTCCGTTAAGGGCATGAATCTGGCCGTCCAGTACGCCGAAAAAGTCCACGCTTTTGTCCGCGGCGACGCCCTGAAAGCCGAGCCAATCAACTACGAACGACTGGAGCCACATATCCAATCCGGCAAAGTCGAAATCCATTTCAAAACCGAAGTTACGGAGCTACTCGGCACCGAGCGCTTAACTGGCGTAAAAACCAACGACGGCCGGGAAATCGAGCTAGACGGCCTGTTTGTGGAGATCGGCGCTATCCCAGAAGTGGAGCTGGCCGAAAAAATTGGCGTCAAGCTGGATGAGCACGGCTATATCGGCGTCAATAATATGATGGAAACCAACGTCAGGGGCGTCTACGCCGCCGGCGACACCACCAGTTTCTTTGGCCACTTTAAGCAAGATATCACCGCCGCCGCCATGGGCGCGGTCGCCGCTACGTCCGCTTTCAATTTTATCGGCGGCACTGCTGCCAAAGCTACTAAAGAACCAGAAAAAGTTGCCGTTAACTAATTTTTGTATGCTATCATAGCCGCAGCTCTTTAGGAGGCATGAAGTTGATTACAGCTATTTCAGACAATGAACGAGAATTCCCGGCCGGTGAAGGCACACGAGTGATCATTCAATACACCGACAAGTCAGAGTCGGAAAAAGACGAGTGGCTTAAGCTGCTCGAGGCTGACCCAAGAAAATTTCTCGTGATCTTACAATGGATGCATGCGACCGTTGGCCACATATGCAAAGTGCCCATCCTTCATAAAGAGGACGGTGGGCGACACTTTGGCACGGAAAATTTCAAGCACTGGCTTGAACATGACCTGGTCCTTACTTAGCCCCTCTCCGGGGCTTTTTCTTTACTTGGCTAATTGAGAAAATCCGGCCCAACTGGTACAATTTCCCTTGCTTTGGGTCGGTAGTTCAGTGGTAGAACAACGGACTTTTAATCCGTGTGTCGTGGGTTCAATCCCCACCCGACCCACTTACAAACAAATGCCCACTTTACGTGGGCATTTGTTGTAAACGGGCTAATAGGATGAACCCGTTGCCGCCAGGCAACAGGTGCAACTACGACCGAGCTTGCGAGGGAGGAGTGAAGGAGGCTTTAGCCGACTGAAATCCCCACCCGACCCACCAACCTCCGCTAAAGCTACGGCTGGCGAGCCGTTAGCATATAATAGTGGCGTAACCCGTAGCTTCATGCGAAGGGTTAATAAAATGTATTACGTCTATTTATTGAAATTAAATAATGGCACACATTACACCGGGTTCACTACAAACCTCAAGAACCGAGTTAGAAAACACAACAGCGGCGGCGTATTAGCCACAAAAGGTAATCGCCCCGTTCATCTGGCCTTCTACTGCGCCTTCCCAACTAAACCTCTTGCGATTGCTTTCGAGGCGTATCTCAAATCTGGCTCGGGCCAAGCTTTTCGTAATCGTCATTTCACTTGACATATGCTTTCCAAAGGAGCGAAAATATAGGTGATGGGATTTCCAATCAGGACGTCTCAAGGAACTTCATCATTATGGCGTGTAACAACTGCTACGGGAACAGAAAGCGGCGCAACAAGCGCACTTCGCACAGCAACGGAGCCGGCGGCGGCATGAAAGTGCCTAGGCGGCGACACCGTACCGACAGGAACCGAAAGCTGGCACCAGTCTCGACGTAGCAGTATCGCCGCGCAATCTTGGCGAGCAACGGGGTAACTTTGGTAACCCAACGGCCTACAATAGGCCAAGCCTATGCCAAGAATGCGCACGACCATAGACCGGGGAAAGACCACAAATCTTCTGTGACAACGTCGTCACCCCCGGTCTTTTATTTTATTTAGTAATTTAGTAATCCGAGCTTCGGCTTTTGCCCAGTCCGCCAGTAGCAATAGTCGGCTACGCCTCCTAAAGCTCCTGGCTAGTTAGTAGTCAGAGCTTCTGGACTTTCCTAATCCGCCAGTCGCAATCAACGCAATCAACGGCGCCACAAACCAAAATACTTCTTTGGAGATAATCATTTTGGCGATTCGGGAAGTTTCGGCAAACTTGGTTTGGGCATCGACGTCCATAAACGAAAACACCGCCGCCAGTATCAGCGCCGAATTTAAAAAGCTAAACAGCGCTAGCTCAAAGGTCGACAATTTGCTCGAACTGCTAGAGCTGCGCCCACCCAACCCTGACCGGATCGTTACCAACACTACCGTCAGCAAAAACACCCCGCTTTGAATCGAAAACGGCGAAGTATTGGCCGAAATAAACAGCGAATTAGCCACCGTTTTGTCGCCGTTAAAAAACTGCTGCAACGGCCCGCCCAAAATGCCGGCCATCACAATGCCGGCGTAGATGGCCAACAGCGTCACCACTACCTTGTCGCGCTGTAGCACGAAGCTGTAGCCAATGCTGACAATGAAAAAAATCGTTAAGAATAAGTCCCAGCTTGGAACGGTTTGCACCCCTCGTTACCTCCTCTAATTAGTATCGTCAGAAGCGACCCAGGTGTCAAATCTTCGCTTCCTGCTACACTAGCCCCATGAGCGACGCCGTCGCCTTAGTCAAAGACCCGGTTGAGTCCGCCAAAGAGGCGGGCCTACGCTATTTTTCCGAGAAAAAACTCACCATCAACCGCCACAAACACGGCGATAGTTTCCGCTACATCGACAAAGACGACCAGCCAGTCACCAACGTCGACACCATCACCCGCATCAAGTCATTAGTTCTGCCGCCAGCTTGGGTTGATGTTAAAATCTCGCCGGTCGACAACTCTCATCTTCAAGCCATCGGCACCGACGAAAAGGGGCGCAAGCAGTACCGCTACCACCCGGAGTGGCTGAAATTCCGCGATTCTGCCAAGTACGACAAGCTGATTGATTTCGGCCAGGTTCTGCCAAAAATCCGCAGTCAGGTTTCAGAAGATATGTCCAAACAAGGCCTACCCCGGGAAAAAGTGCTGGCCACCATCGTCAAGCTTTTAGAAAAAACGATGATCCGCATCGGCAACGACGAATACGCCAAGGAAAATAAATCCTACGGCCTCACCACCCTGCAAAACCGTCACGTCGACGTTGGCAGCGAAAAAGTCAAAATCAACTTCAAAGGCAAGTCCGGCCAGTTCCATAACATCGAGCTGGAGGATCGCCGGCTGGCCCGGCTAATCGGCAAACTCCAGGATTTGCCGGGGCAGGATTTATTCCAGTTTATCGATGACGACGACAACCTCCACGGCATCGATTCCGCCGACGTTAACGAATACATCCAGGATGCCGCCGGCGATTTATTTACCGCCAAGGACTTTCGCACTTGGCGCGGCACGGTTCTGGCCGCTTGGTTTCTAGCCGACGTCGACCGCGCCAAAAGCGAAAAAGAAAATAAAAAGTTGGTCACCGAAATTGTCAAAGAGGTGGCCAGCGAGCTCGGCAACACCCCCACCGTCTGCCGCAAATGCTACATCCACCCGGTGGTGATCGACAGCTTCCTGGCCGACTCCGGCCTAACCATCAAAGCCATCAACACCATCGAAGTCGACACTGTCGACTTACTACCCGAAGAAAAAATCGTCCTGGAATTCCTCAAAGAAAACACCGCCTAGTATTAATACCTGGATTTAATGGGTTCATATTTAACAGGTTCGTAAATAACCCAGGGGGTGGGTTATTTATCAGGTAAACCTGTAAACACCCGGTAACGGGTTATTTATCAGGTA
>JBBDZM010000014.1:0-12433 GCA_040900165.1 Patescibacteria group bacterium
TTGGCTGCCGGGGTAGGATTCGAACCTACGATCTTCTGCTTCAGAGGCAGATGTCCTACCGCTAGACGACCCGGCAATACTTAAGAATTCTACCAAAAAACAGGTACAGAGTCACGACCAGGGAAGAAAATTGCGTTACTTTTTCAATTTCTGAATTGCCGTTTCAATCCGCTTGAGCGCTTCATCCTTGCCAAACGCCTCCAGCAGCTCAAACACCCCCGGCGAGGCCTCCTTGCCGGTCAGGGCCACCCGAACCGCCCACAGCATTTCTCCGGCTTTCAGGCCATTATCATCAGCGGCGTCACGCAGTACAAACTCGGTTTGATCGAGCGTCAATTTTTTGAGCTTTTTAATCTCCTCCCGGGCCAGCTCCAGGGCTTTCAGGGTGCGTTCTTCGTCGGACTTGCGGGCGATCAACAGCCCGGCTTCGTACTGCGGTTCCCGGTAGAAAAATTCAATCAGCCCCTCAATTTCACCGAGCAATTTTAGTCGCTCCTGAACCAGCTGGATCGCTTGTAAGAAAAATTCCGGATCTTCCTCGACCTTCTGCAAAATCTCCCCGTCTTTAATAAATTCTTTGCAGCGGGTCGCCAAATCGCCCAGCTGGAGCGAGCGGATGTAGTAGCCGTTAGTCCAGAGCAACTTTTCCGGGTCAAATATTGCCGCCGATTTGCCAACCCGCTCAATTTGAAACTCTTTGACCAGCTCGTTAAGCGAGAATATCTCCCTGTCGGTGCCGCTAGACCAACCAAGCAGTGCTAAATAATTGATCAACGCCTCCGGTAGATAGCCCTTGGCCCGGTAATCGTCGGTTATTGAAACCGGGTTTTTGCGTTTGCTCATCTTGCTGCGATCGGCATTAAAAATTAACGGCAGATGGCCAAATTGTGGCTCCAAAAATCCCAGGGCTTTGCAAAGAAGTAGCTGTTTGGCGGTGTTGGCCAAATGCTCCTCGCCCCGAAAAACGTGGGTTATCCCCATTAGACTGTCGTCGATAGTATTTGTTAAAACAAATAATGGCGCTCCGTCGCTACGAACTATCGGAAAGTCGCCGATCAGAGCGGCATCAAACTCCACTGGCCCGCGGATCAAATCCTCAACAGTGACGGTTTGATGATCAACAATGAAACGGACGGCAAACGGCTGACCGGCTTTTTCGTTGGCGGCGATGGTTTCGGCTGACAATTTCCGGCACTTTCCAGAGTATTTCGGTGGTTGTTTGGCCTGTTGTTGGGCAGTTCGTTCGGCTTCCAACTCGACTGGGGTACAAAAGCATTTGTAGGCCTTTTTTTGCTCCAACAGCTGTTGGACGTGCTGATCGTAGAGCGGCAGGCGTTGGGATTGAAAATACGGCCCCAATTTACCGTCGACTTCTGGTCCTTCGTCCCAGTGCAGGCCTAGCCACTTCATCCCCTCTAAGATGTCATTAACGTACTGCCCTTCGGAGCGAGTGTTGTCGGTGTCTTCAATGCGTAAAATAAATTTACCTTCGTTTTTTCGAGCAAATAGATAATTAAACAGAGCGGTTCGCGCTGTCCCTAAATGAAATTTTCCAGTTGGTGATGGGGCGATTCGCACCCGGACGTCAGCCATTATCAATTGCTCCCTTGTAATGTTTAATTTTGGGCGAGTCGGGGAATTGATCAATAGTGACGACATCAATCCGCACTGACTCTCGCTTATAGTCTACCTGGATTTCCCTGGCTAATAAAAGCAGTTTGCGACGTTTTTTACCAGTAATCATCTCGACCGCCGGGCCGTAGTGAAAATTTGATTTGGCTTTAACCTCGACGACAACCAGTGTCCGGCCGTCTTGCGCCAAAATGTCGATCTCGCCGAGCTTAGTTTTTAGATTCTGCGACAGGATCGTCAGACCCCGTTGTTTCAGGTAGCTCGCTGCCAGGTTCTCCGCTTGGTTGCCCAGGATTTTGCGTTGGTGCATCGCCAGTATTGTCGGCGGTTTGTGCGGTTTCTTCAACTTCTGGTTTTTCGTCAGCTACTTCGGCTGACTCTTGCTGCTCGGGGTTGCCCTGCTCAATTTCCGCTTTTTCTTTGGCAACTTCTTCCCAAATTGTACCGACAATGCCTTTGTCTTTAAGTTTAAAGCGGCTAGACATGGCGTGTTTGCGGACAAAATTTAGCTTGGCCCGGCGGGCTTTGCCGGATTTTAGTCGCTCAATCTTGACCATCCACGGCGAATGTAGTGGGAAGGTTCGCTCGACGCCAACGCCGTCAGCAACTTTGCGAACAGTGAAACTGCCCTGGAGCGATAGGCCGGCTTTAGTGGCGATTACCAGACCTTCGAACACCTGAACACGCTCTTTGTTGCCTTCGCGGATTTTGTAGTGAACCCGGACGGTTTCGCCAACACGAACATCGGCGACGTTGTCGCGCAGATGGGTGGCTTCGATCTTTTTAATAATTCCGTGGAGATTCATGATGTAACAGACAATATTGTACTGAATTTCCCTGAAACTGACAAGGTGAGAGGGGTAAGAAAAAACCACAAACGTCCGTGTTTGTGGTTATATCGACTGATCAAGTTGAATCGGTGGCAAGGCCAGCTGACACTCGGCCAGCATTGACTCCAAGCCCTGGCAAACTTGGCCCGCTTTTTCTCGAAGCGCTTTGTGGTGGTACTGACCGGTGAAAACGATGTTGAGCACCGTATGGTCATCCACCTGCGGACGATAGATTCTTTCACGAACTTTGACCGTTTTGCGGCCATCGTTGCGGTGAAGATTCATCAGGTTGCGCTTTTCAGCCTTGATAACCGCCAGCAACATATGAGCCAGCAGATGGATTGCCCCTTCGCCCGACAGCCTGCCATCAACGTGCCAGAAGACGGAGGCCGATTCAATCGTACCGAACTGGAGACATTCCTGGCCGGCAACGAACTTCGACAAGTGCTCTTCTACCCCAGCTAGAGCTTGGATAGTGAATACTCTGGTTTCCGGCACAGAAACCCGAATGACAGTGAGGTATTTCGGCTGGTAGCCAAAGCCCTCAAGGCGGTTCAGCACAGCTTTATACCGACGTGAACCGCGACGACAAGTACTGATCTTTAGTATCATATTTTCACAGGACAAGACCGTCATGAAACATGACGGTCTTGGATAATGGCGGTTAGCGGTGCACTTTGCGTAGTGCCACTGCCATCTGGTCGGCGTTTTCCTCATAAGAGGAGTCGTCAACCTGTACGGCAGCGCTCCCTCCCAGCGAACCCCCGGAGCTGATCACGTCGGTCTGAATTTCGCAATTCAGACTAAGCAACAACAGCTGCTTCTGGCTTAAGGGCCAATTTGAGCGACGAATTTTGGCATTTCTGCCAGTTTTCCCTGTTTTCCCATTGGAACTCATATGTCTTCATCCGTGTTTTGGCAGACCTGGTCCGCCGGTTGTCAGAAGCCTCCGCTCACTTCTTACTAATGTACATAAACGCAGTTGCGTCCGTCAGCTGACGCTGACGAAAACCTTGGCTCGGCGTTGGCCGGCAAAGTTTCTAACGCTCTTACGCTCAAAGGATACCACACCGTCGCTGGTTGCAAAAATGGTGTCGTCTCCCCCGAGCATGACGTTCTTCCCAGTGTAAAACTTGCTGCCTCGCTGGCGGATAATAATCCCGCCTTTTTTAACTTGCTCACCGCCAAAAACCTTGACCCCCAGCCGTTTCGACTGCGAATCTCGGCCGTTCTTACTTGAGCCTTTGGCTTTTGTTGATGCCATTGTAAGCAAAACTATACATTTAGTACCCCAACCAGTCAAGAGAGATGACGACATTTTGCATCGATTGAGGCGCTTTGTTACAACTGTAAAGCCATGGCCAAACCCCAATTCGTCCATCTTCACGTCCACTCCCATTACTCTTTGCTGGATGGACTCGGCAAAGTCCCCGAGCTAATTAACAAAGCCAAGGAATACGACATGCCGGCGCTGGCCTTAACCGATCACGGCGTGCTCTACGGGGCAATCGAGTTTTTCAACGAAGCCAAAAAAGCCGGAATTAAACCAATTATCGGCCAAGAGGCCTATATCGCCCCGCGGAAAATGTCCGATAAAGCCGCTGGTGTCGATACCAAGCCCTACCACATGGTTTTATTGGCCAAAAATTTAGAGGGCTACAAAAATTTAATTAAAATCACTTCCGCCGCCCACTTGGAGGGCTACTACTATAAACCCCGGGTTGATCGGGACTTTTTGAGCCGGCATTCCACCGGCCTAATTGGTACGACTGCTTGCCTGGCTAGCGAGACTTCCCGGCTAATCCTCGATGGCCGCTTTGACGAGCTGGAGGAAACTGTCAAAACTTATCAAGAGATTTTCGGCAAAGATAGCTACTACTTAGAGCTCCAACACCACCCGTCAATCCCCGAGCAGCAAGTCGTTAACCAACACATCAAGGACTTGGCTAAAAAGTTGAAAATGCCGTTAATCGCCACCAACGATACCCACTACGTTAACGCCGACGACCGGGTTAGCCACGACCAGCTCGTCTGTATCCAGACCGGCCGGTTAGTCAGCGACACCAACCGGATGCTCTACACCGGCGATTTCTCCTTAAAAACGGCCGAGGAAATGGCCAAAGCCTTTACCGATGTGCCGGAAGCGATCGCCAACACTGTCAAAATTGCCGAAATGGTTGATTTAGAGATCCCCCAAGGTCAAAACCTTTTGCCGAAATTCCCTCTACCACCAAACGAGACTGAAGAATCCCTACTAAAAAAATGGTGCGAAGACGGCCTGAAGGTGCGCTACAACAAAATTACCCCGGAAATCCGCCAACGTCTGGATTACGAGCTGGAAACTGTTTTCCGAATGGGTTTTCCCGGTTACTTTTTGATTGTTGCCGACTTTCTGCGGTTTGCTCGCTCTAAAGGGATTGTCGTTGGCCCGGGGCGGGGTTCGGCTGCAGGTTCGATCATGGCCTATGCTGCCGGTATTACTAATGTCGACCCCTTAAAATATGGCTTGTTGTTTGAGCGGTTTCTCGACCCCTCCCGAATCTCCATGCCGGATATCGATATGGATTTTGAAGACGTCCGCCGCGGCGAAGTAATCGACTACGTCCGCGCCAAATACGGCGACGACCACGTCGCCGGCATTATTACTTTTGGGACAATTATGGCTCGGGCGGCAGTCCGAGACGTTGGCCGGGTACTCGGCGCCCAGTACAACCACGTCGACGCCATCGCCAAAGCCGTCCCCACACCAATTCAGGGCCGGCACGTGCCGCTGGAAAAATCGATCAAAGAGGCGCCGGAACTGAAAGTTATCTACGACAGTGATCCGGAGGCCAAGCAAATCCTTGACTCGGCCGTCAAGTTAGAAGGAACCATCCGCCACGCCTCCCAGCACGCCTGTGCGATTGTTATATCTGATGCTCCACTCGAGCAATATGCGCCAGTCCAACAATCCCAGGGCGGCGATGTCCACCAAGTCACCCAATACTCAATGGACCCCATCGAAAAGATTGGACTGCTAAAAATGGACTTTTTGGGACTCTCCAACCTCACCACTATCCGCCAGTGCTGTGAAATTATCGAAGCCGTTCACGGTCAAACGGTGGACATCTATAACCTGCCGCTCGACGATAAAAAAACCTACAAACTACTCGCTCGGGGCGAGACAACTGGCGTTTTTCAACTAGAGTCATCGGGGATGAAGCGCTATATCAAAGAGCTTCAACCAACCCAATTCGAAGATATTGTGGCGATGGTCGCTTTGTATCGGCCGGGGCCGATGCAGTGGATTCAAAGTTTTATCAACCGCAAAAACGGCAAGGAAAAAATTGAGTATCTCCACCCGCTGGCCAAAGATTCTATGACCGAGACTTACGGCATCCCAGTTTACCAAGAGCAAGTGATGCGCCTATCAAAAGACATGTGCGGCTTTACCGGCAGCGAGGCCGATACCCTGCGCAAAGCCATCGGCAAGAAAATCCCTAAGCTGATGAAGGAGATGAAAGAAAAATTCATCACCGGCGCCGTCAAAAACGGCGTCGCCGAGAAAAAAGCTAGTGAAATTTGGGACCAGCTGGAAGACTTTGCCGCCTATTGTTTCAATAAAAGCCACGCCGTCTGCTACGCCTTGATCGCCTACCAGACTGCCTATCTCAAAGCCAATTTCCCGGACTGCTTTATGGCCGCTTTAATGACTAGCGACCTCGGCGATATCGACCGACTATCAATTGAGATTATTGAATCCGAACATATGGGGCTGAAAGTTTTGCCGCCGGACGTTAATCAATCTTTCCGGGATTTCGCCGTTGTGAAGAGCGAAAACGCTCTGCGCTTTGGTTTGGGGGCGATCAAAAATGTCGGGACCAAAATGGCCGAGGAAATTGTCCGTGAGCGCAAAAAAGGCGGTGAGTATAAAAACCTCGAAGACTTCTTGCGCCGGTTAGGGCCAAATCTTAATAAAAAAGTTATCGAAAACTTGGTTAAGGCCGGAGCACTTGATCGTTTCGAAGAGCGTTGCCGGATGTACGCTGGCGTTGAGTTGATAACCAAGTGGGCAGCCGAAACCGCCAAAGCCGCCCACGCCAATCAACTCCACTTTTTTGGTGAAGCCGATGCCGCCGCTACCATCACCAAAGTTGAGCTACCGAAAGCGACCCAAAATAAAAAAGAAGAGCTGGTCTGGGAAAAAGAGTTATTGGGCCTCTATCTCTCGGACCACCCACTCAAAGAATATGCCGAGCTAACCGCCAAAATCGCCACGTCGATTGCCGAGCTGTCGTTAACCGACGTTGGCAAAACTTTCCGGGTGGCGGGGATTATTCAGGAAGTCAAAAAAATCACCACCAAATCCAACCAGGTCATGGCCTTTGCTCAATTAGAAGATTTATCCGGAATGGTCGAGCTAGTGATTTTCCCCAACACTTACAAAGACAACCAAAAATTCTGGGAAACTGACCAAATGTTATTGGTGGAAGGGAAGATTAACGACAAAGATGGTTCGCTAAAATTTTTGGCTGACCGAGCCTGGCCGCTGGATATGGTAACCGCCACGATGCTACCGAAACTCCGTAGTAGCGCGACAGCGGCAAACAACAGCTGGAGTGGGAATAACAGTAGTAGTTACCAAAAACCGGCCAAACCCCCGATCGAAAAACTATTCTCTGTCGATCTGCCGTATCGAACATCGAAATCTCTAATTGAAGAGCTAAAAACCGCCCTTCAGTCGCACCCCGGACCAACTCCCGTGGAGTTGCGAATCCTCCAAAACGGCGATACCAGAATTATGAAGACTCGACTGACTGTTGCCCAATCGCCAGAGCTCCAAGACGAAGTTGAGAAAATTTTGTCCGGCGTTTAGATAATCTGTGGCCGCTTTGGCGCGGTAGTTGATTCGGCCATCTCCCGCTGAACCCGGACAATTTGCTGTTGAATATCGTACGGATCGACGACGTCTTCTAAAACCACCCGGCCTTCGCGCGAGGCCGTTTGGATTTTGACATCGCCAAAATTGAGCATCGTGCGGATTGGGCCATCGATTTCAGTCGATATTTCTTGAATCCGATCAATCTCTGCTTCGGAAATCTGCCGTCTAAATATCCCTAATTGGTCAATCCTAATCACTCGCTGGTTGGTCATAACGTAGGTGCCGTTATTCCAAAGAAACCAAATGTAAAACGAATACATCCCGCCTAAAATCAGCACCCCTAAAATAACGTAGGTAGTAATTTGTGAGGCACCGAAAAAATACAAGCTGGCCACCACTAACCCCGCCACTATCAGCCAAAACCAGACAATCGGCATAAGGATCCACGGATGGCACCGTACCACCAACAAAACACTCTCGTTACTGCGCTTACCTCGAAATGAGTATTCGTCTTCCATTAATTATTTTTGGCTTGCTTTGAGTATAGCAAGACAAACCCAGCCATGGCTGTTAAGGCCAAAAAGATTAAGTAATACTGGCCAGTTTTTTGAGTATTAAGCGCCGCCAAACCCAGGGCTAAGCTAATCGAAAAATAGATCGCATTAATTTGCCAGACCGCTAGACCCATCGCCAACAGCCGGTGGGTGAGATGACGATTGTCCGGTAGAAACGGCGATTGACGGTTGATAATACGGCCAAAGAAAACTACCGCCGCGTCTAGTATCGGGATCGCCATCACCAGAAAAGCGACAATTACTTTGCCGCCCGAGATAATCGCCAACACCCCGATAATAAAGCCCAAAAACACCGCACCTGTGTCGCCCAAAAAGGCTTTTTTAGCCATAAAATTATGCGGCAAAAACCCCGCCAATGCACCAAAAACAATCGCCGCTAGTAAGGCACTGCCCGATTGATCGCCCCGGGAAATTGATAAGATAAAAAGCACGGCCATGGCAATCATCGAGGTCCCGCCGGCCAAACCATCGATACTATCAACCCAGTTAACAACGTTAGCCAGCACGACCAACCAAATAACGATAAAAATCCAGGCAATATAGCCGTTGAGCGCCAAATCCCAACCAAAGGTTGTCAGCCAAGCCACTTTCACCCCGAACGCTGCAATAATTAGAGCGGCCGTAACTTGGGTAGCCAATTTCAGTGGCCATTTAATGTTTTTAAAGTCGTCGGCGATATTTACCACCGACAGCACAACAACCGCAATTACTAGCCCAAGAAAGTTCTTATCAATTCCGCCAATTTGTCCGTCGATAAATTTGAACGACTCGGGGCTGACCAAATAGGCGCCAAGGGATACTAGCAAAAACGTTACGACAATGGCAATGCCACCAACCCGGGGAGTTGGTGTTTTGTGAATATCGCGCTGCCGGATCTCGGCCGAAAAGATATTTTTCTCTACGGCGTAAGTTTTAAATAACCAAACTAACAAATAGGCAACAATCGAGCTAACTAAGGCGCTAATGTAGTAAGGCGCCATCGGCTTAACCTAAAATATGTCTATCGTGGACAGAGGTGTAGGAGAATAGTTCGGTTTCGCTAAACCAGAGCGATATTTCGGAGTTAGCGTCCTCTTGCGAGGATGAGGCGTGAACAACGTTGCGGACACCGATCCCCTTGGCATCGGCCCAGCCGTAGCTGACGTGGGCAAAATCACCGCGGATCGTGCCGGGCTCGGCCGCTTTTGGCTCGGTCGCCCCAACCATCTTGCGCACCAGCGGGATTGATTCAATCCCCTCTAGAACAACTGCAATTGTTGGGCCAGACGAAAGCATCTCCACCATCTGATTACGGACCTTTTCGCCACGCCGTTTAGTAATGTCTTCGGTGTAGTGCTTTTTGGCAAACTCCTGATCGATCACGGTTAATTTTAGCCCGGCGATCTTCAGGCCGGCCTGCTCAAAACGACTAATAATCTGACCGACAATACCGCGCTCAACGCCGTCGGGCTTAATCAGCACCAATGTCCGCTCTACTTTCATAATTCAATTATATCGCAGCTCTACAGGTTAAGAAAGTCCCGGAAACGCCCGTCGGAGCTGTAGGGGCCAATGACCGCTAGGACTTGGCGATCTTTCACCAACAGCCGGGCAGCCAATTTTTGAATGTCTTTGGCCGTTACTTTTTCAATCAACTCCTTGGCGTCTTCGTAGGATTCGCTGGCTCCTAATAGCGTCGAGGTGCCGTACCAGGTTGCGATATCAACTGGTTTGTCTGAAGAAATGTCGTAGGAGCCGATTAGCAGAGCCTTGGCTTTGCGCAGCTCGCCGGTAGTGACCGCCTCGTCAGAGAGTTTCTGGAATTCTTCGTCCAATGCCGCTAGAGCTAGGTCGATTTTGCCGGTGTTAACGCCGCCGTAAACTTGAATAATCCCGGTGTCCTCAAACGGGTAAAACTGCGAGCGGATAGCGTAGGCCAAACCTTTTTGCTCGCGGATATTCAAGAATAGCCGCGAGCTCATGCCGGCGCCCAGGACGGCGTTTAAGACTGCGGCCGTGAAGCGTTCCTGACTACGCAATCCCAGATTGGTGTCGCTGAAGGCCAGCATAAAATGGGTCTGGTCGGTTTTTTTGTTTAAAACTTTCAGGGCTTTCTTACTGTTGGTCGTTACCAGCGTTGGTTGACTGACTTTTTTACCCTTCAAATGGCCAAGCAATTGTTTGATTTCGCCGTCGATATCCTTGTGCGCCAAATTGCCGACCACCACAAAAGTGGCTTGGCTAGGAGCGTAGTGCTCGGCGTGGTATTTCTGGAAGTCCTCTATTTGAACCGATTTGATAATTTTTTCCGTGCCGATTACCGAGTAACCGAGCGGGCTGTCGGGAAACAGAATCTCTCCCAACATGTCGTCTACTAAATGGGCTGGATCGTCGTTCATTCGGCGGATTTCTTCAATAATCACCCCGCGCTCCCGCTCTAAATCGGCTTTTGGTAGCGTTGGCATAAACGCCAACTCGCCGGCCACTTGGATTCCCCGGCGCCACTGCGACTGGGGGACGATATTCCAGTAGGCGGTGTGATCGTTACTGGTCCAGGCATTAAAATAGCCGCCGATGCCCTCGATTGACTCGGCGATACTGCGAGTGTCTTTGAAGCTGCGAGTCCCTTTGAAAACCATGTGCTCTAAAAAGTGGGCAATGCCGTTAATCTTCGGCGACTCGTAGCGCGAGCCGCTGCGAATAACTAAAAAGTTGGTGACGGTGTGAAACGACGGTAAATGCACCTTAATTATTGTCAGGCCGTTTTTGAGCGTAGATTTTTTTATGTCTAATTTTTGCATGGGGTAATTTTATTGTTTACTGGTCACTAAAGCAAGGTAAGGCATTTGACGAAGTCGGTGGCGTTATTTAGGCTGGATATAGATGTTAAACGTGCCTATCGACAGAATTGTGCCGCTGACAGACGCCAGAGACAACTTTAGCCGTCTAGTTAACGACATCGAGAAACAATCCGACGGGATGTACGTGTTAACTAAGGGCGGGAAACCGGCGATTGCTTTAATTAATATTGAGTTTCTCAATAAGCTCATGAACGGCGACGTTAAAATGCCGGAGTCCGAGCCGTCGGTCATTGATAAGGATTTACCCGAGCCAAAGCCAGTTGCGCCACCGGCCGAAAGCCAGCCCAAGGAAGCGCCAGTACGACAAGGGGAACCGACCAAAAAAGAACCAACAGCAGACCGAATTAACCCAACCTGGACCGGTAAACCCGACCCTTGGCCACTGTCTTCTCGCCCATCAGCTCCCATGCCTAACAACAACGTTGCACCAATTATGGCTGAAACACCTCATCCAGCTCCACCGCCACCGTTACCGCCAAAGCTTCCGAGTCCTCCGCCGCCACGGCCATTACCAACACCGCCTCCAGTTACACCGCCAATGTCGCCCCCGCCGCTGCCTCGACCAACTCCTGTTCCACCCCCGCCTCCTCCACCCCCACCAGCACCGCCCTTCCAGCCAGTCAGGGCAACCCCGAACGTAGTTGAGGGGCCGCCGGTAACGCCGATCAATAGTCGACCAGATCTAGGTACGCCGGTAGCGATTAACCGACCAACGCCGCCAACGCCAACCCTACCGCCGCCACCGCCCAACGAGCCGGGTATTCCGTTTAGTGAGCCGTCCAAAACCGTTTTAGAGCCAGGCGAAACCCCGCCAGCCATCAATAAACCCCAGCTAAATCAGAATAAAGTCGAGCTGCCAGCCTCCAAGCCAACCCCTGCGCCGGCCATGCCTGCCCCATTAGCTAGCCCAACTATTAATTCAACTAGTTCAACGCCGCCGCCAGCGCCCGGACTTGGGGAAGCGCCGGCCTCACAAAACGTCGTCCGCCCGCCCGACAAACCTGTTCAAGATCTAGAGATTTAGCTGTTAAACAGTATGGTAATTAATGCTGTTACCGCCGTGCCAACCAGCGAACCACCAATTACTTGCGCTAAAGTGTGTTGTTTTAAGTAAAACCTCGCCCAGCCAATCAAAATTATCAACCCAAACATCACCGAAAAAAGTGGGTTAACAAAAACCGCTAACAGTGTCGTTAGTGCCGCGAAAGTAGCGCAGTGCAAGCTAACCTTCCACTGAAAAGTAATAATTGTTAGCGACACTAGCATCGCCACCAAAATATTGCTGGTCAGTAGTAGGTTGGTGTTACCAACTCGGCTAGAGATTAAGTAGCTACCGACTAAGGCGCCCAGACTAGCTAACATCATCGGAACAATCCGATCCTCGCGGCGGCTAATATCGATATCGACCCGTTTTTCTTTGCGCCAAGTGGTCAGGGTGTAGATAATCCCCGGGCCAACCAATAGAAGAGTGCCAACCACCGTCCAACGCAGAAACTGTTCGGTCGTATCGGCGTAGCGATATGTAATAAATCCCAGGCTGACAACAAAAATTATCGCTGGGTTAGTGAGCGTTGAGACAACCTCCGCTAGGATTTTTAGCTTCTGGCTATCGGCTTGTGAGCTATCTTGTGGTTTTTTATCGGCGACCATAGCAGGATTTGAACTGCTAGGGAGCTGTTTGTTAACGGCGACCAT
>JBBDZM010000015.1:0-5282 GCA_040900165.1 Patescibacteria group bacterium
TGGCCGGGCAACAACGAACAGATGGTGCGCTACCACGACGAGGAGTGGGGCGTACCCTGTCACGACGACCGAAAATTGTTTGAGTATATTGTGCTGGACACGTTCCAAGCCGGCTTGAGCTGGGCGATTGTGCTAAAAAAGCGCGAAGGATTCCGGCAGGCGTTTGAAAACTTTGACCCGACCAAAATTGCCTCGTACGTCATAAATGACGTACAGCGCCTAGAGAATAATCCGGAGATTATTCGCAATAAATTGAAGATTGCGGCGACGGTCACCAACGCCCAGGCATTTCTGAAAATTCAAAAAGAGTTCGGCAGTTTCGATAAATATATTTGGGGCTTCGTTTACTCCGAGCAAAGTCGAGGAGTAAAAGGCCGGGCCTTCGACTCCGCTCAGGCTAAACCAATCGTCAACTCGCCCAAAGAAGACTCCCATATTGCCGCGTCTTCCGAAGAATCCGACGCCATGAGTATTGATTTAAAAAAACGTGGTTTTAAATTTGTCGGCACGACGATTTGCTACGCCTTCATGCAGGGTGCTGGCCTGGTCAACGACCACACCGTAAACTGTTTTCGGTACAATGAGCTGACCAATGGAAATTAAAGACGAACAATATTGGAAGGGAAAGTTAACGCCGGAGCAGTACGAAGTGCTACGGATGAAGGCGACAGACGCGCCGTTTTCCGGCGAATTTGTCGACCATCACGAAGACGGAACGTATGCCTGCGCCGCTTGCGGCAACGTGCTGTTTGAATCAAGCACCAAGTACGACTCCCACTGCGGCTGGCCGAGCTTTTACGACGCCAAAAAGGGCTCGGTTGAGTTTCATAAAGACGCAACTCATGGCATGACGCGCACCGAAGTAACCTGCGCCCACTGTGGCGGCCATCTTGGCCACATCTTTGACGATGGCCCCAAGGAGCACGGCGGAGCCCGTTACTGCATTAATTCAACGTCTTTGAGGTTCAAGCACAAGTAACTAACGGATTCGGTAGGTAACCGATATTTGGTAGGTAACTTCTTGCTCACCGGTTAGTAATTTCGGGCTGGTAGTCTCGGCTAAATCGCGGCTAGACCCTGGCGCGACGCTGTCCTCGCCCACCCCAAGCGGAATCACACCGCCCCAGTTTGGCTCGGAGACCTCCACAACTCTACCAACTTTAATCCCCAGCTCTTGGGCGGTTTGTTCGGCCCGGCTTTTGGCATCGGCCAAAGCCAACCGGCGGGCGTCGCTTTCCAGGTTGCGGCGAGTAGCAGTGGCAAAGTTACTTTGGGGCGACACTCCATAGATGGGATCGGTTGTTACTAGATAATCCAACGATTCTTGAGCAATTTTCTTATCGTTGGTAATTGCCGTAATACTGAACGTTGCGATAATCTCATCGCTGCCGGAAGATCCTTCGGCTTTAATGCCGTAGTAATCGCCACTAGAGACGTTGGTTGTAATTTTATTCTCTGGAATCCCCAATGCCACTAATTTTTTGACAACGGCGTTACCTTTTTTTGAGACTGCTGAAATTGCATCGGTCGAGTTTTTGTTTTTGGCCTGATAGGCCGGATAAAAAGTAAACTCATCGGGAACGGCTTTAACCGTTGCCTGACCGGAAACAACAACCGTCCTGCCAGTAACGACATTCCATGGTTGCCAGATAACCAGCATGATTAAAATAATCACTAAGAGCGCTGCCGAAATAAACTTATAGTCGAACTTAATTGTTATGGTATTCATAGGGCAATTAAATGCTGATTTTGGCTATACTGCAAGACTTTGTCGACCTCCCGACACTCAGAAGCAATCCCAGTTAGCCCGGAAGCGCTTGTTGTATAAAAAGTTCCCCCTTGCTTGGGGGAACTGTGGAATTAGGCGCTTTGCCTGATTGGTTTCTTGACTGGCTGCGGCAAGAATTGCCAGGGCAAGAGCTTGTGCCGTCTTACCATTTCGGAATCCAACGGCGGGATGCCGTATGTCATGAAAAGGTCTGGCGGAGCGTCAGCGATCGTACCCATGAAGAAGTGTCTTCCTAGGTAGCGACCGTTCCCACGAGCCGCTAACTCAAGCTCCTTTGACGGCTCACTAAGAAATGAGCACTGATGCGGAACCTGATACCAGTGGAAGACCTTTTCATCATATGCGTCGCTGCCTTGTCTATATTCTCTCGCCGAAACCTCAGGGTGATGGATGGTGTGGGGGTGAAACATCACCGCATGGCCTTGGTAGGGAACGAGCGCTTGGCACTTCGGGCAATAGCCCTTGCCCTCCTTCTCGAGCAAGCTTATCAAAGCAGAGCAACAGGTTAGGATGTAGGAGCGCTCAGACTCCTTCAGATTATTTTGTCGCTCCGTAATGGTTCCACGAGCCGCTTCCAGTCGTGTCTCGAGCAAGTCAATATCAGCCGTCGTTTTCGCCACTCTGCCTCGGTTAAAGTCAAGGTTCTTGATGGCATTCTCGACTATCTTTGGGGTGCCCATCAACAGGGCGGGTTGCTGTATCATCATATTGGTTATCCAGTGTGTTAATGGGCAATAACACCACGGCCAGAATATAGTAGAAACCCCTTGCTGAGTCAACGTAATAAAGACCTATTCCCCGATCACGTGGTTCAGGAGTAGTTTTTTCTCAACGGAGGCAATCAGTTTTCGGGTAGAGACGGCAACATCGGGGGCAACGGAGACAGACGTGGTGCCGGCTTTAACCATTGCCTCGGTAATCTCTGGGTAAACGCTTGGCGCCTGGCCACAAATTGAACAAGTGATGTGATGCTTGCGGCAGGTCCGGACCACGTGAAGAATCGAGTTTAAAACGGCCGGATAGCGTTCGTCGAACTCGCTAGCCAGCTTGGCCGAATCCCGGTCAATCCCTAACGTTAGCTGGGTAAGATCGTTTGAGCCGATCGACACGCCATCGATACCTTCTTCGATATAGCGCTCTAGCTCCAAAACTGTCGAGGGAACCTCAACCATTATCCATAGCTTAAAGTCCTGGCTCTGTCGCAACCCATTTTGGTGCATTAAATCGCGGACTTTAACAAACTCGTCGAGCGTCCGGACAAACGGGATCATGACGTGGAGATTCTTGAGATCCATCGCATCGCGAACTTGTTTAATCGCCTCTATTTCTAGAGCAAATTCATCCGGTTCGGCGATATAACGACTAGCGCCACGATAGCCAATCATTGGGTTACTTTCTTGTTGCTCATACTTAGCTCCGCCCTTTAGCGATTTGTACTCGTTGGTTTTGAAATCGGTGAACCGGTAAACCACCGGCCGCGGGTTAAAGGCCTGGGCGATAGTGCCGATACCTTGGGAGAGTTTTTGGACGTATTCTTTTTCCCGGCCGGCCGCAATCATTGAGCGAGGATGTTCACCAATCCCAGCCACAATAAACTCCGCTCGCAGCAGGCCAACGCCGTCGACCGGTAACTGGGCGTACTCGTCGGCTTTTTCGGGTTCGGCCAAGTTCAAATACACTTTGGTAGCGGTAACGGGGACGGTAGTAATAATCCCACCAGCCATCGTCGCTTTCACTGGATGAGCTGGCGCATCGGTGTGGGTTGGGGAGCTAACTTTACCCTTATATATTTTGCCGGCTGCCCCATCGACAGTAACGACTTGGCCGGTTTTAAGCACGTGGGTGGCGGTGCCGGTACCGACCACACAGGGGATTCCCAGCTCTCGGGAGACAATGGCAGCGTGGCTGGTCCGCCCACCGGTATCGGTGACAATCGCAGCGGCTCGGCGCATCGCCGGCACGTAGTCGGGGCTAGTCATTTCCGTAACCAAGACGTCCCCTTTCTCGACTTTGTCGATTTCTTTGGGATTATGGATAACTTTAACCGGTCCCGAAGCCGAGCCAACCGAGGCGGCCGCCCCAGAAACAATGATTTCCGGGTTGTTAGTGTCGCTGTCATTATTAACCTCTTTTACCGGCTCATTTTCCTTCCCTTGGCTAGATTCAAGATTCATGAATCGTGAATCGTGATTCTTCTTCATCGTAGTTACTGGTCGGGCCTGCACCATATAGAAGCTGCCCCCCTCCAAAGCCCACTCGGTGTCTTGCGGCTTGCCGTAGTGCTTCTCCACTTGGGCGCCGATTTTGGAGAGCGAAATAATCTGTTCGTCGGTTAATTTCTGGGATTTTTTCTCCTGATCAGTCAGGGAAACGTGTTCGTTGTTGCCGGCGCTGTTGCGGATAATTTTCCACTCCTGTGCTCCAATTTCTTTGGAGATAATTTCCATTTTTGCCTTATCGACGGTGTAGTGATCGGGGGTAACCGAACCGGAGACGATCGCCTCGCCCAAACCGAGACCGGCATCAATAACGATTTTCGAGTCGTCGGAGTTGACCGGGTCGACAGTAAACATTATCCCCGACACCTCGCTCTGAACCATCCGCTGGACCGGCACGGCAATGCCGACTTTCAGATGATCGAATTTGTTAACAGTTCGGTAGTAAATCGCCCGGGCTTCAAATAACGACGCCCAGCACTCCCTGACCGCTTTGATCAGCTTATTTTTACCTTCGATATTGAGAAACGTTGCTTGTTGGCCAGCAAACGACGCATCCGGCAGGTCCTCGGCCGTTGCGCTCGAGCGAACCGCCACCGGCCCTTCGTGCATTTCTTGGTAGGCCGTCTCAATTTCCTTCACCAACGTTGCTGGGAGATCTCGTTCTTTAATGGCTTTCTGGACGTGTTCGGCGATATCGTTAAGTTTCTTGGAATCTTCCGGGTCAATCCCCTTGGTTTCTTTGGCAATAAACCGATCAATCCCATTTTCGCGGATAAATTTATAGTAGGCTTGGGCGGTAATAATAAAGCCCGGTGGCACCGGCAGTTTCGCCCGAGTCATCTCCCCGAGATTAGCTCCTTTGCCACCGACTAAAGGAATATCGTCCTTAGAAATTTCGGCAAACCAAACCAAATCCGCCTGTTTTTTCCCTCCAAACATTATCTATATGGTAGTGTTTTTTCGTTCTGTTGGTAAGGGCTTTTGAGAGCGTTACTTTTACTCTAGCTGCTTAAATATGAGCTGTGAATGGGCCGCTGATTGACGGCACGGGATGAAAAATTATCTTCAAATTAGGCTATGTACGTACCTTTTATTAAGACTGTGGATGTTCGGATTAGCGATGCTAACCTCGGCGATCAAATTCGGTCGATTGTTACCGATATCGTTGATGCGCTGATTCTTGACCCGTTCCAAAACCAGTTCAAGTTCCGGCCAGTGATACTGCTTTACGCCAATGATCGCGGCAAAGTCAGGGAGCTGAGAATTGAGCTGGA
>JBBDZM010000015.1:5382-65444 GCA_040900165.1 Patescibacteria group bacterium
TACTGCTTTACGCCAATGATCGCGGCAAAGTCAGGGAGCTGAGAATTGAGCTGGATATGCACACTCGCTCCGTCACGGTAGCCAACGTGCGCTGTAGCGGCTGGTATCTCCGACACTTCCCCAACCGAGTCATTGACGGCCTGCTACCATTGGTCAAATTGGCTCTTGGTCAGTACTCGCTGGAAAGGCCTTGGGAAGATGGAAACTGGGTAATTGAGATGGACTTTACCAACCCACTCAGCCAGCCCCGGGCGATCTTTCGTCTCGCCCCAGACCTGGCCGCTTAGATATTCGGCGCCGCGGCAACGCGGCGCTATTTCTTTAAGATCTCCCTTATTACCGCCCCGGGAAAACCCCGCCGTTGGAGCAAGTGAACCGATTTTTCGTAGCGTTTGCGCTCGGTTAGATCCCGCCACTGACGCTCTTTACTCTCTAACAGGCTGCGGGCGGCCTCCAGCTCTTGATCCTGCTCAATACCGCCAATCGCTTCGTTAATTAGATCCTTGGGTACCCCTTTTTGGAGAAGCTCCAGAAAAATCCGATGCCTCCCCCGCCGATAGATTCGAATCTTATCGTGAGTATAATTTTGAGCGTATTTTTGATCGTCGAGCAGGCCGATTTTTTCCAATTTCTCAACAGTAGCGACGACCTCATTGTCTTCGTAGCCCTTATCACGTAGTTTAACCAACATATCCCGCTTGGTGCGGGCGCGGTTACGCAATAAATACAGTGCGTACTGCAAAGGTGGCAATTTCCGGCCTCCGCCTCCGCCAGCCGGCGGATTTAGCGGATAGGCCATTATTCTTCGGCCAGAGGAATACCGAGCGGTCCTTTAGCGGCTAACTCCCGGATTTTTTTGTCCATTTCGGCGGCTAGCTTGGTATCGCCTTTAAGGAAAGCTTTGGCAGCCTCCCGTCCCTGCCCAAGCTTCTGTTCCCCATATTGGAACCACGATCCACTCCTATCAATCAGGCCGGCTTTAACGCCGAGGTCGAGTAGATCGCCCTCTTTAGATATACCGGAATCAAACATTAAATCAAACTCGGCCACCCGAAACGGCGGGGCGATTTTATTCTTGACAATTTTTACCCTGACCCTGTTGCCAATCGGCGTTTCGCCGTCTTTAATCTGCTCACTGCGACGGATATCCAGCCGAACTGACGCGTAAAATTTAAGGGCGTTACCGCCGGAAGTAGTTTCGGGGTTACCGAACATTACGCCAATTTTCATCCGGATTTGGTTAATAAAAATCAACGTCGCTTTCGATTTGGAGACGGCGCCGGTCAGCTTGCGCAGAGCCTGGCTCATCAAGCGGGCCTGGACGCCAACCATCGCATCGCCCATCTCACCCTCAATCTCCGCCCTTGGCACCAAGGCGGCTACCGAGTCAACTACGACCACATCGACAGCATTGGAACGAATTAGTGTTTCAACAATCTCCAAGGCCTGCTCGCCGGTATCGGGCTGGGAAATGAGCAGGTTCTCCAAATCCACCCCCAGTTTGGCGGCGTAACTTGGTTCGAAAGCGTGCTCGGCGTCAACTAAAGCGCCCAAGCCACCGCGCTGTTGGGCGGAAGCAATCGCCGAAAGGGCCAAGGAAGTTTTGCCGGAAGACTCTGGACCGTAGATTTCAACAATCCGGCCCCGGGGAAAGCCACCGGCACCGAGGGCAACGTCTAGCGACAAAGAGCCGGTCGGGATCGTTTCAATATTCAGATGAGTCTGCTCCCCAAGTTTCATAATCGAGCCAGCACCGAACTGTTTTTCGATTTGCGCCAGAGCCGATTGGAGGGCCTCTTCGCGGCCGGGATTAGCGGGAAAATTTTTTGGTTGCTTTGCCATGTCTTTTACCTTTCTAATGGCCAAAGACTGTTTTGGCAAGGGCTTATTTAATTAACTGGTTTAGTAGAGTTGGCCTTGGCGAGATCTTGTTTGTAGAGCACCTTAACTGTTAGACGAGATTCCTTATCGGCCCGATTCGTTGACTGGACAACTATCTGATTAATCCCGGGGGAGAGCTGGACGTCTTGAGAAAAATCGCCAGCGGCCGAGACAAAAATCGACTCCGAATTCATCGAGACAACTGCCCCCTCGGAGGTCCTGCCGGCTAAAACAACGGTGTCTTTATTGCTGGTAAACTCGGTCGGAACATTGGTGATCTCAAGCATCGGCGGCTCGGCAAATTTTCTGACCTGAAAGATTATATAACCGGATATTCCACCAAAGATTGCCAGCATCCCCACGATACTCAGTAACTTGGGGGTAACGAGAAAATTCCAATCGCCGACCCGGCGGGGCCGCAGTTGGGTAGTATTACTGCCCACTAGCGACATACTCCGTTCGGAGCGCTCTAGGCGATAAAGTTGGACAACTCTCTCTGGATTTAATTTTAGAAACTCGGCGTAACAGCGCACGTAGCCGATATTATAGGCCTCGGCCGGCATTTGGTCGTAACGACCACCTTCCAGGGCTAATAGATACTTGGCAGACACTTTGGTCTGTTCCTCGGCTTGTTCAATTGTAAAGTTGGCTTTGGTCCGAGCGGTCTTAAGAATCGCTCCTAACGAACGCTTTTTGCCACCGATTTTTTTGGTCACAAAACCAGCCGTCATCGGTTGGACAGGTGGGACACACAGTAAAGGGAAGCGAGCACTCTCATCCTGTACTATTTACGCTACGCCAAAAAAAATAGAGCGTCAAACCCTAATACTTACGAACGCTTTGCGACACCATATTTATTATCTTTTAGTTATTATCTGGAGTTACTTACGGCCCCATATAGTCGTCCGGCTGGACCAACACATCGCGCGGTTTAGCGCCGTCGGCCGGACCAATTACTCCCTCTGCCTCCAACAAATCAAGCAAACGAGCCGCCCGGGCGTAGCCGACTTTCAGACGACGCTGTAAGAGCGAAGCCGAGGCCTTGCCGGCCTGAATAACTAGCTCTTGGGCTTCGTTAAATAGCTCGTCGTCTTCACCGGTTGCAACGGTATGATCGCCACTGGCCTTAACGCCGCCCCGGTAGCTGGTAATTGTTTCGTCGTAGACAGCTGGCGCCTGGTTCTTAACGAACTCGGTAACAGTGCGGATCTCTTTATCCTGCAAAAACACACCCTGAACCCGCCGTGGTTGGGGTTGGTCGGAGTTGATATAAAGCATGTCGCCCTTACCCAGCAGTTTCTCCGCCCCGCCTTGGTCGAGAATTGTTCGGGAATCGGCCATGCTTGGAACAGCAAAGGCAATCCGAGCCGGGATATTAGCTTTAATCAGACCAGTAATCACGTCAACCGACGGCCGCTGGGTGGCAACAATTAAATGCATACCAACCGCTCGGGCCATCTGGGCGATTCGGACAATCGAGGCCTCAACTTCGTTAGCGGCCTGGGTCATTAAGTCCGCTAACTCATCGATAATTACCACAATGTAGGGCATCTTGGTTTGTTCGGCCGGCAAATCGCTATTAAAGGCCTCAATATTCCGGCGATTATGGGTCGAAAGCAAGTGATAGCGCCGTTCCATTTCGGCGACTGCCCAGCGCAGGGCGGAGATAGTTTTGTCGGTATCAATAACTACGTTGGTTAGCAAGTGAGCCATATTATTGTATTCGGTAAACTCTACTCTCTTAGGATCGATCAGTAGTAGTCGAAGATCTTCCGGCGAGTTTTTATAGAGTAAGTTAACCAAGATCGAGTTCATTGAGACCGACTTGCCGCTACCGGTTGCCCCAGCAATTAGTAAGTGCGGCATTTTTTTGAGGTCGGCAACCATTACTTTTCCGGCCACATCCCGCCCCAAACCAAGAGCAAGATTGGAGTCGGTCTCTTTGTAATCCGCTGATTCCAACACTTCCCGCAAACTAACCGTTGCCGCCACTTTATTCGGTACTTCGATACCAACCAACGATTTACCAGGAATTGGCGCCTCGATTCTAATTGGGTGAGCGGCCAGAGCTAGGGCAATATCGTTAGAACGAGCGGTAATGGCGCTTAATTTCATCCCTTCGGCCGGTTTAAGGGTGTATTGGGTGAGGGTTGGGCCAACGTTAACCTCGCGCATCGCTACCTCAACCCCAAAATCTTTGAGGGTTTTCTTAATCGTTTCAACGTTCTTACCGATATCGCCAGACTCGGCTTTGGTTGAGTTGGAGTATTCCAAAAGCCCCAATTCCGGGAACTGCCACTGACCGTTGCCGGCCACTAGGGCTACCGGCGAACCGCCGGGCTGTTGTTTCATATTGCGCACCGGTATTCGTGAGTTCTCATTGATTCTCACTCCTCCGGATTTTCGCTCGGCAAAGTTTAAGTTAAAGCGCTCCATCAGGACTTTAATGGAAGTATCGGTTGCTAAAAGTGTGGCAACGGCGCTGGCCACTAGCACAGTAATGTAGCTGCCGGCTGTACCAAGCGCCGAGTGAAAAATATTGAATACTCCTTGGCCGATCGAACCGCCGGCAGTATTGAACAGTGCTGGTACGAGGATAAACAGTAAAATTGTGCCGATAACGCTCGTGGCCCGAATGTAGTCGGTTTTCAAAAACAGTAGCCGGTAGCCAATGTAAAATAGGGCAAACGGCGCAACATAGGCCAGCAGGCCAAAGAGGGCAGTTGAAAGATGTAAAAAGGCCTCGCCGAACGATCCGGCTAAGCGAAAAAGACCAAGCCCAAAAAGCAGAGCTAATAGCAGTAAAATAACGGCGACAATCTCCCTGGCCGTATCGGGGTCTACTGCCCAAACCAGATTGTCCCAGATTGTTGGCAGACGCTTGCGCCGGCGCGATCCATAGCTCCTTCTTCGTCGAAACAATCCCATGATTGTATCCTAGCAACTGGTGGGATGTTATGGAAGAAACCTCCCGCCAGATATTTCCTTAAAAGACGCCGTTGAAGTTTCCGGCGAACTTCACTGCTTAGGTCTCGGTGTTTTCACCGCTTTGCGGTACCAAGCGAAAACACCTGCGACATACTTTTCAGTAAACATCTGACGTATATAATCCCCTGTCCTCTGCAAAATACTTAAACGTTTATTACAACCGAGATAACCATCGGACTGCGCTGGGTTTTGTTGAATAGGTAGTCAGTCATATCTTCGCGTAGCTGCCGTTTGAAACTGTCCCAATTCTTGGTTTTGCGCGACAGCGCTTGGGCATGGAGCTTGCGCACCAAGGCGCGGGCGCCGCCGATTAGTTCCTCGGATTCTTTCATATAGACAAAGCCGCGGGAAATTATATCCGGCGAGGACATTAACCGGCCCGACTTACCATCGACAGTCATAACCACCATAAACAGGCCGTCTTTGGCCATGGTTTGGCGGTCGCGTAGAACAATTTCGCCGACGTCTCCTACCCCAGAGCCGTCAATCAGCACTTGGCCAACTGGCACTCGTTCCGAGGTAATCTGGCCCTTGGCATCAGCGGTAAACTCGGCCACTCGGCCGTTCTCTAGAATTAACCCGTGATCCTCCGGCATACCGGTTTGGACGGCAATCTTGATGTGTTCGACAAAACGGCGGTAGTCGCCGTGAATCGGGATTAGATACTTTGGCTTGAGAAGATTAAGCATAATCTTAATTTCTTCAATGTTGGCGTGGCCGGACGAGTGAATATCGAGTTTTTTATTGGTAATAACTTCCGCTCCCTCGCGGTAGAGGTTGTTAATAGTTGCTTCGATACCCTTCTCGTTACCAGGAACTTGCGAAGCCGATAAGACAACCGTGTCGCCCTTTTTAATTTTGATGTGGCGGTGCTCGCCTAACGCCATTCGGACTAACGCCGAGAATTCCTCGCCTTGGCTACCAGTACACATGACGACAATTTTATCGTCGGGCAAGTTGTTAACCGTTCTAATATCGGTCATTACCCCCTTTGGAACTTTCAGGTAGCCCAGCTCCATGGCGATATTGGCGTTGCGCTCCATTGAGCGGCCAGATAGCGCCAAGTGGCGGCCAATCTTGGCACAAGCGGTCACGACGTGCTGAATTCGATCGATGCGACTCGAGAAGCTCGAAACAATGATTCGTCCTTTGGCTTCAACGAAAACGTCCTCGATGGCTTTGCCAACGACCTGCTCGCTCATTGTATGGCCTTCTTCCATAACATTAGTCGAGTCAGAGAGTAGGCAGAGAATCCCCCGCTCTGAGAGTTCGGTTAATTTGGCAAAGTCGGTTGGCTCGCCGAACGGCGGGTTCATATCGATTCGCCAGTCGGTAGCGTGGTAAATCAGACCAACTGGGGTGGTGATAGCGAAACCAAGGATATCGGGGATTGAGTGGGTCATTCTGACCGGCTCAACGGTAAAGGCACCGATCTGAATCTTGTCGTTTGGCTGAACAATTCGAAACTCGGCATTAGTAATTCCGTGCTCCTCAAATTTGGCTTTAATAAAGCCAGCGGTTAGTGGAGCGGTGTAAATCGGCACTGGGTACTTCGGCCAGACGTAGGGGAAGGCCCCGATGTGGTCCTCATGACCATGAGTAACCAAGAAAGCCCGAATCCGGTCTTTGTTTTCGTCGAGATAGGTGGTGTCGGCAATAATATAGTCAATCCCTGGCATAGTGGCGTCGGGAAACTGGATACCGGCATCGATAATAATAATGTCGTTGTCGTACTCGAACACCAGCATATTTTTCTCGCCGACTTCTTTAGAGCCGCCGAGCGGAATGATCCTCAAGGTTTTAGTTGGGGCGCGGCGAATTAGCCGGGCGCCTTCTTCGCGCTTGTTCTCGCTTAAAGAAATCCGGCGGGGCGGTAGCGGCTTATTGCGGCGCATCCGGGAGCCGGGGCGGCTGTCCGAATGGCGCGGTGGCCGGTTCGGATTACTGTTACCGCTTGGCCGGTTTTGA
Organism: Patescibacteria group bacterium; assembly: GCA_040900165.1. Classification (GTDB taxonomy): domain Bacteria; phylum Patescibacteriota; class UBA1384; order 2-12-FULL-50-11; family 2-12-FULL-50-11; genus BOKZ01. Next base: position 12,220 of record JBBDZM010000015.1, read on the forward strand.
TTATTACGGTTGCGCGGAGGCCAGCTCTTCTTTTTGGCTGGCTGTGAGTTGGCAGTTGGCTGTAAAACCGAGCCTGCGTCTGATATGTCGACGGCCTTTTTTTGCTCTGGCGTCAGAGAGCTGTCCGTATTGGACGGTAATTGCGTATTCAAAGTTACTTCCTTTCTAAATGAGTAATAATTTCTCTCAATTTCCGTTGTGGGAGCTCAGGAATATTGAGTTGAACATCTAAACACTACAGTAATAATCGATAATAGTCAATCAACCGATTAGTTGCCGGCTGATATTTTGTCCATAGCATCGCGGGAACTCGCGATGATAAGTCGCACGAATGTGCGGCTATATATGCGGGGATTTTGGCTTCATTCAATTCTCGAAATTTTTCTCACTAATCCTATCCATTAACTCCGGTATGCGTTTAAAGTCGTCTAGCAGGGTTTGGCGCATGCCGCCGTTGTAGAGTGCCGCGGCAGGATGGTAGAGCGGCAGGTAGGCAATTGGGTACTGGAAACTGGATGCTGGAGACTGGGCTTCGGATTTTAATTTCTCCAGTTTCTCGTCTCTAGTCTCTAGTTTCGCGCTCCAAACCAGCTCGCCGTGGGCTTTGGAGATCGGGCCGATATCCGGCAAGAACGCCCCCATTGAATGCCGGCCCAAAAAACAGATTAATTTCGGCTGGATAATAGCGATTTGTTTCTTCAAAAACGGCAGTTGAAATTGAATTTCTTCCGGCAGTGGATCGCGGTTACCCGGCGGCTGGTACTTAATAATATTGGCAATAAACACGTCGCCACGCTCCAAACCAATCGAGTTGAGCATCTCTTCTAAAAATTTCCCGGCGGCGCCAACAAATGGCCGGCCGGTCTCGTTTTCCTTGGCGCCCGGCGCCTCGCCGATAAACATAATCTGGGCATCCGGGTTACCTTCGCCCGGCACCGGGTTCTGGCCGGCAACATATTTACACTTTTCGCATTTGGCGATGCGTTCGGCTACCAGCGCAAGCGCTTCTTGCTTGGTCATAGTCGGCAGTATAGCCGACTAAATGGTTCATAAACCATTATTAGGAACGGTATAGTAGTTTTTTACCATAAAATCATTGATTGGCGCTTTTATTGGTGGTAAAATTACCACGTTTTCGATCCTGAAAATCTAGGTAGACATGAGAAGAAAAAATAAATCAACCGCCATCGTTGTCGCTGACCTGCGAGTCTCTGAACGCGCACTTGTCCGAGCCGGTCTGCTCAATGCCGAAGGCCAAAAGGAAGTACACGAACTCTCTCAAAAATTCGGCTATAGTGCCTCTGCGATCGTTAGGCACGTGGCCAACGGTCATTCACTCCACACCATCAACGAATGTTTGGAGACGTGGGATGACATCAGGGGCATGTGCCCGAACGCTACACTTGGAGTAGTGGTTCGTTGCTACGATCGACTTGGGCTAACGCCCAATATCACCGCCGAAGGCAGCCACTTCCCCGCTTTCATGGCAGAAGTGGCCGAACTGGCGGTGGGTATTAGCGGCCGCCAAGCTCAATTCAACAATGCAATGCCGCTCCAAGCGTTCATTCGCAGAGTTGATGTGCATTTCAACGGCAATATGTTGAAGGCTCTTTACCAGGCCAACAACGACCCGGAGAAGTTCGTCGAAAAGATGCGCGACCGGAATACTGCCCTCACTGGTACTGATCCTCGGCACATTGTTTCTATCGGGAAACATGCAGCCGCCGCAATCCATGCGGCTAAAAATGATCCACGGATCAAGCTCGAGGCGAAGAAGACCTATATCGGATAATCGCTATGTCAGACACCCCATTCTTTCGTACTGGGCTCGATGTTAAAATCATCGGGCCACTCGCCCGTGATCCGGCTCGGTTGCGAACTGCCCTGGAGCGGTTTCGTAAACTGGTGGTCGGCCCAACTCTTCATCCGGACATAAACCCGGACGACGACAAAACCTTTGCCGACATTAGCGGCGCTGTTGACGAGCTAACTAACCTTTCCGATAAAGAACTTTCCCAGCAGGCTATGGCCTATGTGGAGTTCGTCAAGGAGAAGGGTAACGACCCAATGCTGCGGAAAGTTATCCGCGACGAGTTCGAAGCGGAGATTACTAACTTGCAGCGTGACATTGAGATTGGGCAAAAAGCCCATCAATCAACAATGACAGCGTTGAGCGCTGAGAAAAGGCGTTCGGATAACTTCCGAACCGTCTTCTCGGATGCCCTCCAACAAGTCATTGTCCGCATCAAGTCCAGCCGGGCAGACAGCCTCTTTTCACTCTATAATTTCCGCAACCGCCATTTTTGCGCTGTTGAGGAGAAAAAAGGGAAGGAAGATAAGGTTTGGAAGCTCATCTTAAAGCTCTACCTTGTCGGTAACGACGGTTGGGTCTACGAGAACAGGCTGACCGTCCTGGATCGGCAAGGAGCATCTTGGACCAGCGTCGAAAGCGACGAAGCAATCAAAATGGCCAAACGCCAAGCACTGGCCGCGATCGTTAAGCTACAAAGCGGTACGACCGAGGGCTGGAGCTGCATCGGCTTGCTGATTGGCTTCTTAGAAAAACACCCACCGGCTCCAAGGCGATCTTCTGACTTCGGCTCCCTCATCCAACGGGAGCAGCTGACAGCGGAATTCACTCCGAAGACCGAGTCGTTGGCCGTAATAGCCCTGGACCGACAATCGTTGATGATGACCAGGGGTGAGGTTCTCACCGTCATTTACGTAAAGTTCGAGCCAGCTGACCCAGCGCTGACCAACTTTACACTCAAAAAACCCTAGTCGTCCTTAGACGATTAGGGTTCTTTTTTTATATATACTATACCTTTGCCAAGGAAATTCGGCCGCGGTCTGGGTCGACGTCTTTGACTTTGACGGTTAGGGTGTCGCCAATTTTAACAACGTCAGAGACGTTTTGAACAAACTGGCCGTTGCCCAGCGCCGAGATATGAATCATGCCGTCGCGGTTGGGAGTTAGCTGAACGATCGCCCCAATTTCTTTGCCGGAGTTGCGGTCTTTGACGATTTGAACCACCGGACCGGTAAACTCTTGGCCAAGCTCAATCGGTTTGCCGATTCCTTCGACAATTTCTTTAGCGGCGGCGGCGACTTTGGCGTCAGCGGTAGTAATCATCACCGTGCCGTCGTCGTCGATATCAATGCCCAGCACATCCGGGCCGCCGTGCTCATCAATAATCTTGTTGATAGTTTTGCCGCCCGGGCCAATTAACTCGCCGATTTTCTCGGGGTCAATCTTGCAGGTAATAATTTTTGGCGCGTACGGCGAGAGTTCCTTGCGTGGCTCGGCGATAACTTTCAGCATCGCTGCCATAATCTGCTCGCGGCCTTTCAGCCCATCGACAAATGTCTGGTGAATCATCTCGGCGGTTAGGCCGTTGTTTTTAACGTCCAACTGGATAGCGGTGATGCCTTTTTGGGTACCGGCAATTTTAAAGTCCATCTCCCCGGCAAAGTCTTCCAGGCCCTGGAGGTCGGTTAATACCTGGAAATTACTGTCAGATTCAGCGACCAAGCCCATGGCAATACCGGCCACCGGGGCTTTAATCGGGACACCAGCGTCCATCAGCGCCAACGTCGAGCCGCAAGTTGCGGCCATCGAGCTTGAGCCGTTCGAGCCAAGGGTCTCGGAGACTAAACGAATCGTGTAAGGAAATGTTTCGCGATCGGGAATCATTGGGATCAGGGCTTTTTCGGCCAGAGCGCCGTGGCCGATTTCCCGGCGGTTCATGCCGCCCATTCGCTTAATTTCGCCGGTTGAGTACGGCGGGAAATTATAGTGGTGGATGTAGCGTTTTTTGCCGAACTGCTCGAGGGTATCAATCCACTGTTCCTGGCTGGGGCCGGCGAGCGTCGCAATCGTTAAGGCCTGGGTTTCGCCGCGATTAAACAAACCGGAGCCGTGCACTCGGGGCAGCAAGCCAACTTCCATGGAGAGCTCGCGGACTTCGTCCATTTTTCGGCCGTCGGGCCGCTGTTTTTGCTCGATAATCATCGCCCGAACGGCTTTTAGGAAATAGGCGTCAACGGCTTCGGCTACTTGGGCGGCGTCAAACTGCTCGGCCAATTCTTTGGTTAATTTAGCGGTTAATTCGCCGATCTTTTCTTTGCGAGCGGAGTAGTCGGTTTCTTTGACGATTTCCTGGAGCTCGCTCCAGGCTTTTTTCTTGATAACATCCCAGTGCTCGGGATCGGTATGAACAATTTTTTCTTTGTCTTTGTTAATAAATACTTCCTGGGGAGCAATGGCGGCGGCGATGGCAGCTTGGGCAAAAGTGAGGGCTTCTTCCATCTCTTTTTCGGGAATCTCCAGCGAAGCCACTTCAATCATCGTAATTTTGTTGGTGGTACCGGCGGCCAACAGGTCGAGATCGCTTTTTTCCATTTCCTCGTTGGTCGGGCTCAAAATTAGCTTGCCGTCCACCCGGCCCACCTTAACGGCGGCCACCGGCCCGTTAAACGGAGCGTCCGTCTGCATTAGAGCGGCGGATGCGCCAACTACTGCCATGGCCGAAGTGTCGTGAGTATCGTCGTAGGAAAGGGTGGTGGCGATAATCTGCACTTCTCGGCGAAAGCCCTTGGGAAACATTGGGCGAATTGAGCGATCAATAATCCGGCCACGCAAGACGGCGTCTTCACTTGGCCGACCCTCGCGCTTCATAAATTTCGAGCTGGATATTTTGCCGGCGGCGTACATCCGCTCCTCGTAATCAACAGTCATTGGGAAAAAGTCAGTGCCTTCGCGCGCTTCACTAGCCACGACGACCGTTACTAACAGAACTGTCTCGCCTTGAGTAACAACGACAGAGCCGCTCGCCTGTTTAGCGAGTTTGCCGGATTCAATTTTTAAGTCAGTGGCGCCAAAGGGAATTGTGGTGGAGTTTTTGGAAACTGACATCCCCTTACTTTCGCAGACCCAACGAAGTGATTAATTTTTTGTAGGAATCAGCTTGTTTTTTCTCGAGATACGAGAGCAAACTACGGCGGTGGCTAATCATTTTTAGCAGTCCCATTCGCGAATCGGTATCTTTCTTATGAGCCGAAAGATGCTTGGAGAGCTGATCGATCTTCTCGGTTAGAACCGCTACCTGGACCTCGGTGGAGCCGGTGTCTTTGGCGTTGCGCTGAAATTTCTTGATAGTTTTTTCTTTTTTGGTGGATTTCTTTGTCATGCTTAGAAATAAATTCTACCAGAGTTTTCTAACGGGTTCAACTGGTTCGAGAAGCTTTGGAGTGACGGCGGGCAATCTCTTCGGTAATTGATTTAATTATTTCCGGCTCTTTTTCATCGAGCGTTCCTGGGATGCTAAAGCCGGAAGCCGGTGTATGTCCGCCGCCACCAAATAGCTGGGCGACCTCGGCCACATTAAAGCCGCTCTTGACCGAGCGCAAACTACCGTTAACCCGGCCTTCTTTTTCACTTAGCAGAAAAACAAAATCAACATCGGCAACATTCTTGAGTAGTTCATCGATTAGCTCGCCCTTGGAGACTTTTTCGGAGCCAGTGACTTCTTTGATCTCCCGCTCCCGAATCGATGCCCAAGCAAAACCCAGTTCTTGATTCTCGACAATGTTGGAGAGAATCCTCCCCCACAGTTTCAGCATCGCCAGGGACTTAGTCCGAAAAACTTTATCAATAATTTCCTGTTGATGGGCACCAGCCGCTACCAGCTGGGCGGCCACGGTTAAGGATTTGGGCGTGGTTGAGGGATTCTGAAAGCTGCCGGTATCGGTGATTAGGCCTGTTAGTAAACAAGTGGCGATATTCTCATCTAGTAGAGTTTCGTTGCGACCAAGCGCTTCTATCAAAGATAGTAGGATCTCGGCAGTGGCTGTTGATGTCATATCGACCCAGTTAACCTTGGCAAAATAGGAATTGGTGCTGTGATGGTCGATCGAGACGGTCGGAACTTCGTAGAGTAGATCCGGGTGCTTGGTTAGGACATCGCCAAGACGGTCTTGGTCGGCGCAGTCAAGGATAACCACCAGGTCGTATTTTGGTCGGGCGCGGGTAACGGTGATATCTTCTGGCACCAGCGTGCCCTTTTGGGGCGAGACGATAATTGTTACCTGGTGTTTTTCCGGTAGTTTTTTGTGACCTAAGCGCAGATCCTCACCGGTCGAGCGGGTATCAATAGTTAGTACTAGTTCGTTACCGCTATCGAGTTCGGTTTTAGCTTCGGCAAAGCCCGGCAAAAACTTGAGATTCTCGGCCACTTCGCCGGTGAATATAACATCAACTTTCTTTTTGAGCTTTAACAAAGATAGTCGTAGACCAAGCGACGAGCCAATGGCATCGCCGTCTGGATCGCCGTGAGTCAGGATTAGAATAGAGTCGGCGCTGCGGATTAGTTCAACAATTTGCGCTTTGGGCGTTACTTCCATTTAACGAAGCTTTCTAGTGAGTTAATTCGAAGCATTGCTTAAGATTTTGAAAAAATTATTATTTTTGAAAAAGAAAGCAGTGATAGAGTTGTTGGCCTTGCCTTAAAGGTCACTGCTTTCATACTGAAGTCAGTATAGCGGAAAATTGATTCTCATCAAGGTTGCCGTGACGGGTTTACAGGGGTGGGCTAATTCGTTATAATTTCCAAGTAATGCCAACTAGTGACAGCGCCGTGCTGGAGCTAGTGGCTTATGAAATAATATAAAAGAAATACATATGCCAATTAGCAAATCCGCCAAAAAAGCCCTCCGCGTTAGCAACCGCAAAGCGTCTGTTAACCGCCACCGCAAGGCTCTCGTCAAAGAGGCCCTCAAAAACGTCGACGGCAAAACTATCAACAAAGCTGTCTCGATGATAGCCCCCGATAAGGAAGGGCTTAGCAGAGCTTTCTCTGCTATTGACAAGGGCGTCAAATGGGGTATTTTCCACGCTAACAAAGCTGCTCGCCTCAAGAGCCAGCTCTCCAAGAAAATCGACACTAAGCCAGCAAAAGAAAAGACCGCCACCAAGGCTAAATCAAAAACTGCTGTCAAGGCCAAAAAAGCTCCGAGCAAAACCAAGAAATCTTAGTCCGTCGCTCCTGACGGATTGGCGTTAGCCAACCACTCGAAAACTTCGTACACTGGAATGGTGAGAGATACACGATTCCTTGGTCTATCCCTAAACATCTTTGCCCTAGTGCGCACCGCGCTACTAATTATCGTTGTCGTGGCATCACTAATTATTTTTGTCGGCGTTCCCCTGCCTGTTAGCGGCAACAGTATGGTGCCAAATTTCCAGTCCGGGGAATTGGTAGTGGTCGAAAAGCTTAGTTATTGGAGCGATAAACCAATTAAACGCGGCGATGTCGTGGCCGCCAAATTCCCGGCCGACCCTCAAAAAACCCGCTTGATTAAACGAGTTATTGGCCTACCCGGTGAGCTAATCGAGTATCGGGACCAGACATTCTACATTGATCATAAAAAACTACTTGAGGGCTACGATATCACCGCCGGCGAGCCACCCTATCAAGAGCTAACGACAGTACTGCTCAAGTCTGATGAGTATTTCCTGGTTGGCGATAATCGCCCAGGCTCGAGCGACTCCCGCTTGTGGGGAGCAGCTCAACGACAGGATATTCAAGGCCGGGTGGCCTTTGTGCTGTTCCCGATCGCCAATATCCGCTATATCGACCGTTTTCTTTAACGAAAACGACGTTTTGCGCAGCCGCAATATCGACCGTTTTCTTTAACGAAAACGACGTTTTGCGCAGCCGCAATATCGACCGTTTTCTTTAACGAAAACGACGCTTTGCGCAGCCGCATATCGACCGCTTCTAATTACCGGCTAGCCGGTTGAGTTGTCACCGTTAAGACGTGGGAAAGGTAGCCAAATAACGGAAAGATTTTGTTTGCAAACTGATCGACAGTGTTAATGTTGGCGGCGATATACCAGTCCGGCTGGAAGAACGGCAAATCGTAAAAACGCCTGGTCCACTCGCTTTCTACCTCAAAGACCACGGCGTACGGCAAGTAGGCCAGGTACTTTTCTTGACTGTGAGCGGCATAGTTGATCGGCTCTTTGGAGGTTAGATAATTGGAGAAACCTAACCATTTGGCTAGCTCCCTGTCCCCGTAAATTGTTCGGGCCGGGATTCCCCGGGAGAACCAAAACACCAGTAACGCCGAGATAATCATTCCCAGCCAGAAAAATAAAAATAACTGGGCGCCGCTAATGAGAAAGAGATTGACGAAAAAGCCAGCAACCCCTAATAAAAACATTAATAACCCGGCAATTTGGTAGCGCAGATGTAGGCGCAACGGATTAGTATTAAAGAACCCTAAATCACCGATTTTTTTATAGGCCAAAATAAACGACTGACTAACCCGCTTGCTAAAGACTTCTTGAGCCAGTGAAAAATTAATTTCCTCAGCGCTGGTTTGGTTGTTGCTTGTACCGAATATTTGGTCGAGCAGGGCTTGTTCAAAATCCTCCAGCTTGTCGACGCCGTCCTGGCGGCGAAATCGAAAATCGTCGCTGGAGAGATGGCGGATCACCAAATGCCCTCGTCTGGCTAAATCTAGTAGCGTTGCCGCCACTTCCCGGTTGGTTAGCCGCCCTCGCAAAAGAATCCCCACCAATGCTGGAGCTAACCGGCTCGGCGGCTGTTCAATCACTTGCCGTATTGAGCCCACTCGCCGGTTACGAGCCAGAGTCGTAATCAACAGTATCAACGCCGCCAGAGCCGGCAAGGCAATCGAAACCCCCGCCCAGAGCGCCGGTGGCAGCTGGGTGAGGCGTTCCCGTAGTTGAAAAATGGCGCTACGGCTAATAAAAGCTTGGGGTACCTCGAACTCAATTGCTAACTGCGACTGCGGTGAGATATTTGTCGCCGTGAACAACAGCGTCCGGGCATCGTACAGACTCGCTTGCGCCGTATCGGCGCCGCCGTTATTAATCATCCGGTAGCCAACGGTGTCCTCGGTGCCGTTAAACGGCAGTCGGACGACAAAATTTAACTCCGAGATAAACTCTGTCGGGGTATCTACTACTTGTAGCCGAAAACGGTAAGTTGTGTCGCCTTTAAAAATTTCCGCTCCAGCACGCGTTTTCCCGAGATAGACGTTGCCGTCACTGGCCAAGTCATAGTAAACGGTACTTTCGGGATTGCCGGTGTAGCCAAACGACTCGACTGGGTCATCAGCTCGCAAGGAGCGCATTTGGAACAGCACCAATAGCGCCACAAAAATTAACAAATAAATCCCAAGCGAGCGTTTATACAAACCGACGGACTTAAATAGTCCTCCAACGACACTCTCGCCGTTTACCCGCCTAGATTCTCCTCCCATTGCTCCTCCCATACTACCCGTTTTTGACGAGATTTTGGTAGGTCGGTGCGCATCAAGGCAATTGCCGAGCTCTCATCGATTAACCCGGTTTTTAGACCCAAGTCCAAATCGGCTAGTGTATTGACCAGCTCTCGGTAATTGGCCGGCTGGTTAGACTTACGAATGGCCGAGGCTATTGAACCAATCAACAGCTCGATTGGTACTCCCGCCGCGTGATCTTTAAGCAGCAATTTTTTAGCTTGAAGCCAGTTGCCGGTTTGGACGGCCCGATAAAAGGCAAACGGCTCGCTGGCCCTGACCTTGCTCTGGCTCTGCTCGCTACCAAGCGACATTACGGCTAATTCGGTTTCCATTCCCCAGAGATCGTTGCCAAAATCACCCTGCAGCCGATTTTTCTGCTCGCCGGTTAACGCTATTTGATGATGTTTGGATCGAGCATCGATATGCTTGGCCAGCGCCAAACCGGTAAGAGGGGCGGTGTTGATTTTTTTTACCGAGGTCGCCGAAAGTCTATCGAGCAATTGGCCTTTTTTGAGTGGCTTGCCGTCCCAAATCACTACTACCGAGCTCTCTGGCAAATTGGAGAGATAATTGGCCAAGCTTTCCTGCTCGCTAGTAATTAAAGCGCTAACTTGGCGAATAAAAATCAGCCGGTTCTGGGCAAAGAGCGGTGCTGCCCGCAGATCCGCCCAGTTAATCGGTTGTTCGCTGGCATCAGCGTCCATCAGCTCAACGCCGTCAGGATTCTTGGCCAGATACTTGTCTTTGAGCTGGCGGATAATCTGATGAGCTAAAAAACTTTCGTTACCTTGAATAAAGATTAGCATGGCCACATCCTAGCCAAATTTCGGGTGATGCAGGAGATCGGCCCAGTTACTGCCGGTTTTAACGTCAACGACCATCGGCACTTTTAGCTCGGCGGCACTGCCCATTATCTCCCGAACTACGCCGGCAACTTTCTCCTCTAACCCCTTATCAATCTCAAACAACAGTTCGTCGTGAATCTGCAGGAGCATCGCCGCCCCCTCGGGGAGCTGTTCGGCAACTTTGATCATCGATTTCTTCATTAAATCGGCCACCGCCCCCTGGCAGGGCATATTAACGGCAATTCGCTCAGCGGCGGCGCGCAACATCATATTGGGCGAGTGAATCTCTGGCAGATACCGACGACGGCCAAACATCGTCTGGGCGTAGCCGTTCTCCCGAGCAAACTGTTTTGATTTCTCAATAAACTGGCGGACCCCGGGGAATGTCTCAAAATATTTGTCGATAAAAGCCTTGGCTTCGGTGGTAGGAATCCCTAAATCGTTGGCTAAGGCGTTAGCGCCCAGCCCATAGATAATTCCAAAGTTAATCGCTTTGGCGCTACGCCGATCGACCATTAGTTTTTCGCCAACCTGCTTGTGAAAGTCTTCTCCAGAGTGGAAAGCCTCAATCAAACCCGGATCCTCACAGAGATGAGCCAACACCCGCAGTTCGGCCTGGGAGTAATCGGCCCCCAACAAGACCTTACCTTTTTCAGCCACAAAGGCCCGGCGGACTTTATTGCCGAGCTCGGTCCGGATTGGGATATTTTGGAGGTTCGGATTGTTGGACGAGAGTCGGCCGGTGGCCGCCCCAATCTGGCCGTAGCTGGTATGGACCCGGTCGTTTTTGTCCATTAGCGCCGGCAGAGTGTCGATATAGGTATTGAGCAGTTTGGCTAGCTCCCGATACTCTAAAATTAGCTTGATCGCTGGGTGTTTGCCGCGCAGTTTGCTCAAAGAATCGGCGTCGGTCGAGTAGCCATTTTTGTTCTTTTTGATGCCGACCACCGGCAGGTTTAGTTTGTTAAAAAGCGCGTCCTGGAGCTGGGAGGGCGAGGCGATGTTTACCTCGGCGCCCAATTCCTTTTTGGCGGCTTTTTCGATTTTGGCGAGCTGAATTTTGAGCTCTTTGCCCAAATCGATCAGATATTTCCGGTCGATCTTAATACCAATCGACTCCATTTTTTCCAGCACCGGCAATAATGGCATCTCGATGTCGTAAAACACCCGCTTGATCCCGGGGGCTTCCAAGTCTTTGTGGCAATGCTCGAACAACCGCCAGGTAATTAGCACGTCCTCGCAAGAATACGCCGCCAGCTTTTCGATTAGGACGGTCGCCATTGAGACATCTTTACCCTTGCCAATTAGTTGGGTAATGGAAATCTTTTTAAAGCCCAGCTCGGAAAAAGCGATATCGTCAAGTTTGTGGGAATAGAGTTGGGAGTTGACCAGTTGGGAGGCGATCATCGTGTCAAACCAAATCCCTTCCACCTGGAAGCCGGCTCGGCGCAGAACTCCCAAATCGTATTTCAAATTGTGACCAACTTTGCGGATTTGAGCATTTCCCAATACCTCTTGCAGACCAGCGTGAACTTTCTCTAGCTCGACCCCGCCTGGATAAGCCGGAGCGAGCGGCAGGTAGGCGGCGTCATCAGCAGACCACGCAAATGCCACCCCAATCAGTTCGCCCTCCAAGTTAACTGTCTCGGTATCAATAGCCAGTATCGGTTGGTTTAACAGAATCGGTTTTAATTCTTCCCAGCGCTCCAGCGTTGTTACGGCCTCAAACGGCAGCTGGGGCGCGAACTCTGGCTCGGCCGCCTCACTGGTGCCAAACAAACTGCTCTGGCCGCCTTTAGTACCTTCCGGCAGTTTGGTCAGCAGGGATTTGAAATCGAGCTCGTGAAACAGGCCGACAACTTTCGAAAAGTCGAAGTTTTTAACGTCAGCTTCTTTTAAGTCCAAATCGATTTTCAGATCTTTCTTAATCTCGGCCAGCTCCTGGCTCATCAACACCTGCTTTTTGTTATCGCGCAGGATGGTGGCTGTCCGCTCTTTCAGCTCGTCCAAATGCTCGTAAACCCCGGCCAAAGTTTGATATTTCCCCAGCAACTCAACGGCGGTTTTCGGGCCAATTCCTGGAGCCCCGGGAATATTGTCGGAGCTATCGCCGGCCAGGGCTTTGTAATCAACAATCTGCTCCGGAAAAACGCCGACTTTGGCCTTGACGGCCGCTCGGTCGTAGGTGAGCGTGTCAGTTACTCCCCGGCGCAAGGAGTAAACGGAAACCATATCGCCCACCAGCTGGAGGGCGTCGTTGTCGCCGGTGACAATCACTGCCTGAATACCTTGCTCCTTGGCAATGTGGGCAAGTGAGCCAACTAAGTCGTCGGCCTCCACCCCTTTTTGGGCAAAGAGCGGGATATTAAGCACTTCAACGATTTCCTTGACCCGAGGGATCTGCAAAGTTAAGGCGTGGTCGGTTTCTTGGCGATGAGCTTTGTAGCCGTCAAATATTTTGTTGCGGAAAGTTTCTTTGCCGACATCAAAACAGGCCACGACGTAGTCGGGCTTTTCGTCTTTAATTGCTTTCAATAGTGCGTTGGCAAAGCCGTAGACGGCGTTCACTTGCTCGCCCTTGGGCGTGGTTAACGGCGGAATGGCGTGAAACGACCGGTGAATTAAGGCATTGGAATCCAACAATAAAATCTTCGGCAACCCCTTTGACATTTGGTTTGAGGATACCGGATTAACCCTGTTGTGGGAAGGGAAAATAGGGTAAAGAAATAGCCGCGCTTTCGCGCGGCAATCGATACGACTCTTCTCAAGCACTTAGTCGAAACATGACGAGTTCCTGATCTTCTCCCCAAAGATCGCCAGTCATGTGATGTGGCTCGGGGCGACAGATCACCCACTCCTTGAAAAAGCCTTTTGGCGGGAAGATGAAGCCGAAGGTCGCTTTTACGACTTCTGGAGCATCGTCCATTTGGGGAGTTGGTGTCATCCGCACATCTCCTGGCCGTGGCGCTATATCGAACGCCAACATACCAGGTACGCTCTCGAGCTCTTCGCAGGTCGCCGGATGCCCAAGCAATTTACCAACAGTTGTTGCTATTAGCTCGACGGTATGACTTTTTTCCTCGCTTCTTACGGTGATGGTCATTATTATGTTCATTTTGTCTCTCGCTGGCGAATTCCGCACCAGATGTGGCAGAACTATACCATATCTACCCTGAAAAGTCAAGGATTAAACCCGATACTTCTGTAGTAATTCTTCCAGCACCGCTCGGTCGGAGAACGGCACTAATTGGCTTCCTACCGCCATCACTTTTTCGGCGCCTTTGCCGGTAACCAGCACCACGTCTTGCGGCCGGGCCAGCTCCAGGGCTTGGGCGATTGCTTCTTTGCGATCCGACACCCGCCACCACCATAAATCTTCACCGGATTCGCGGTACTTGAACGGCACTTCCGATTCACGATTGACCTTCATCCGGCCCCGTTTGGGCCGGCCCTTGGAGATGCCGTTGGCCACTTCGTTGATAATTTGCTCGGGGTCTTCGTCGTAGGGGTCTTCGTTGGTGACAAACACGTAATCGGCATAGGTTCCGGCCAGTGCCCCTAAAATTGGCCGCTTGGTCTTGTCGCGCCGGCCGGTGGCGCCCAGCACGGAGATTAACTTGCCGCGAACGGTTGGTTTGACGGTTTCGTAGACCTTTTGCAGGGCATCCGGGGTGTGAGCGTAGTCGACAATCACCGTAAAGGCCTGACCGGCATCGACCACTTCCATTCGTCCCGGCACGGCGGTGACCCGACGCAACCCAACGACCACTGCTTCAATCGGTAGGCCCAGCCCGATCCCCACTGTCGCGGCCGCCAAGGCGTTGTAAACATTGAATTCCCCCGGCAGGGGCAAGTTAATACTGGCTTGGCGCTGGCCGATAACCAGCACAAAATCCGTCCCGCCCGGGCGGGCGTAGAGTTTTTTGGCGGCAATCAACGGCGAGCCGTGCAGGCCGTAGGTTAATACATGATCGGCCGGATATTTCAGAAAATCCTTGGCGTAGGGGTCGTCGTGGTTGACCACCGAAAGCTCGGGATGGTGGGCAAAGAGCTGCTCTTTGGCCTGGCGGTACTCGGTCATGGTGGTGTGGTAATCGAGGTGGTCGTGGGTGAGATTGGTAAATACCGCCGCCTGGAACTCCAGCCCCCAGAGACGGTGCTGGTCCAGGGCGATGGAAGTAACTTCAACAACGGCGTCTTCACAGCCGGCCTCAACCATTTTTTTCAAGAGTTTTTGCAGGGCAAATGGGCTGACTGTCGTCATTTTGATGTTGTTTTCAATTAATTCCTCGCCAATTTTGAAGGTGGTGGTGGAGCTCATGCCAACTTTCCGGCCGCCGGCCTCCAGGATTGAGGCAATCATGTGGCAAGTAGTGGTTTTGCCGTTAGTGCCGGTGACGCCAATAATCCGTAGTTTTTTGGCCGGGAAGCCGTAAATAACGTTAGCCAAAACGGCCATCACCAGGTGGTAGCGGTTAATGGATGTGCGAGAGAAAATTTTTCGACCAATTTGTTTGAGGAAATTCATGTTGTTACTTTCCGCCGGCGCTTCTCGGCTAATTTGTACAAGTTAAAACGCGAGCTCTGCGAGCGGTTATGATGTATCATCAAAAAGCTTTTCTCCTGCGCCTTTCTGCAAACCGATACATCGTATACCAGAAGCGGCTACCGATCAAATCCCAGCTGCCGAGCAGATGAATGCTCTGGCCACCAAATTGGGTCTTGAAACGGGTTAGGCCGGCATAAGGATGATTGAATGCTGCCGACGCCGCTGCGTCGGCAGGAGGAGAAATAGCCAGAAGATCATAAATTTTACAGCCACGGCTCTTCGCTCGCTTCATCACTTCCCAATGCATCAAATACGGCGCCATTAGCGATCGCTCCGCCGGCTGGCGGACGGAGCCGCCGTAGAGATAGCTAGCCATTGAGCCGTAGTAAAGAATAATCCCGGCAGCCAGCGCCTTTTGGCCTTGGTAGACCGCGACGATTTCGCCCTGGTTATTTTCGGCCAAAAGGTTACAGAGATCTTGGAAGTATTTGGCGCCGCGACCGGAGAATTTGGAGCGCTTGGCTGTTTCAAAATATAAATCGAAAAAATCGCTAAGGAGTTGGTTGGTTAGGCCGGTTTTCACTTGTAGGTTATTGCGTTCGGCCACGCCGACGTTGTAGCGGCCTTTTGGCTTCATCTGCTTCAGAATTTCCTCTTCGCTACCTTCCAGGGACACCCATTGGCGATGCTCCGGCTGGACGTCTTCGAAAGATTTTTGCAGGCCCAGTTCGTAGAGCGTTTGGGCGGCCGGCTGGCTCCAGGGCGTTAAAAATTCAAAGCGGGTGAAGATATGCTTTTTGTGCGTGCCGTCGCGGATAATTTTGCCGATAGTTGCTATCGACTCTTCGGAAAACGGGATCTCCGGGAAATACAGCATCGACTTGCCCAGCGGTAGCCGGCGAGCCAGACCGAGCAGGTTGTCGTAACGCCTGGCCGTCCAGCCAAAGCCGGCCTTAAATTTCCCCCAAGAATCAGTTTGAAAATATGACGGGATCACACAATAAGTATACTGCAATTAAACCTGAAAATCTGTAAGATTAGAGGGTGAAGATACTGGCGATTGAGACATCCTGTGACGATTTCGAGACTCATTTGAGAATACAATGGTTTATGTCGAGAACTCCGAGCAGGAGGTCAACATGAAAATATTAGCAATTGAGACATCCTGTGACGAAACCGCGGCCTCCATTGTCGAAGAAGACAATTTCCGCCCGGTTGTTTTGAGCGAAGCGGTGGCCTCGCAGATGGCTATCCATGCCGAGAGCGGTGGGGTTATTCCTAATGTTGCCGCCCGTTTGCACGTCGAAAATTTGCCAGCCGTGCTGAAGAAAGCCACCGACTCGCAGCGGCTGGACTACGATGCTGTCGCGGTTACCGTTGGGCCCGGCTTGATCGGCTCACTCTTGGTTGGCGTGGCCGCCGCCAAAACGATTGCGATGGCTAAAGATTTGCCGTTTTTTGCCGTTAACCATATGGCTGGACATGTATATAGCGCTTGGCTAGCGCCAAGCGAAACTGGAGACTCGAAACTAGAGACTGGGTTGCCCCAGCTACCGGCGCTGTTTGTGATTGTCTCCGGCGGGCACACCGAATTGGTGTTGATGGAGCGGCATTACCGCTTCCAGCTGCTCGGCGCTACCCGGGATGACGCCGCCGGCGAGGCCTTCGACAAGGTTGCCCGGATGCTCGGCCTGCCCTACCCCGGCGGCCCGGCGATTTCGGAGCTGGCCCGCCATGGTCGAAGCGACGCCATTGATTTCCCGATCGGCCTGAACGAACGCGACAACCTGGACTTTTCCTTCAGCGGTCTGAAAGGCGCTGTTTTCCACGAAATTCAAAAACACCCGGCTCCGCTTTCCGAGCATCTCCGCGCCGACATCGCCGCCAGCTTTCAAGACACCGTTGCCCGGACTATCAGCCGCAAAACCGTCGCCGCTCTGCAATCCAACCCGGAGGTTCGCTCGGTCTGTTTGGTCGGCGGCGTGGCGGCTAATAAGCATCTGCGAGTTGAGCTAGAAAAGGCCGTCAAAAATGCCCGGGGCGATGTTCAATTCCATTTAGCTCCGCTGCAGTACTGTACCGACAACGCCGCCATGATTGGCGCGGCGGCAATTTTCAAACACCTATTTTCCAAGCCAGACGATTGGAGCCTGGTCGAAGCAAATCCAAACTTCGAACTATGACATTGACCAACCAATACAAAGGATGTACTATTTATTTACTAAAACGCCCTGTGAGGCCTCTGGCATTTGCAGGGCTTTTTACATACCATATAACAGATGAAACTTCGGGTTACGGTACTGATTGACGGCAGTAATTTTTATTTCAAATTAAAAGACTTGAAGTTGAACAACCTCTTGGGCTTTAACTTCGGGACATTTGTCAGAGACCTGGTTGGCGAGAAAAACAATTTGGTTCATGCCACCTACTACGTCGGGCGAATTAGACAAGATGGCAGCAAAAAAACCGAGAAATTATTTGCCAGTCAACAAAAACTAATTGCCGCCCTGAAGAAGCACGGCGTCCGCTACTCTTTTGGGTATCTTCTGAAAACTGATGGGCGCTATCACGAAAAAGGCGTCGATGTCCAAATGGCGACGGATATTTTGGTGGCTTCCTACGAAAATACCTGCGACAAAGTTGTCCTTGTTTCTTCCGATACCGATTTAGCTCCAGCGATAAAAAAATCCCGGGAAAAGAAAAGACGTGTTGAGTATATCGGCTTTTCCCACCAGCCCAGCGTTGCGATGGTTAGCTTCTGTTCCTCGTCGCGTCTATTAACAAAAGAGGAAATAAATCAGTACGCCTCGGGAAAATAATGAACGAAATTCCTACCCGTTACGACCACGCTAAAGAGCCGGATTTGTATAAATCTTGGGAGGAGGCCGGCGAGTTTAAACCGACTGGCAACGGCGAGCCGTTCTCGATGATTATCCCGCCGCCCAACGTCACCGGCGATCTCCATTTAGGCCACGGCCTGACTTACGCCGTCCACGACACCATTGCTCGGCACCAGCGCCGGCTTGGCAAAGATGTTTTGCTGCTACCGGGCGCCGACCACGCCGCCATTGCCGTCCAACACTTGGTGGAGAAAAAACTCCAAAAAGATGGGGTGCGCCGGACGGAAATGGGCCGAGAAAAATTCCTCGAAGAGGTCTGGAAGTGGACTAACTATTATCTGCCGCGGATTCAAGCGAGTTTGCGCCGGTTTGGCTTGTCGGCCGACTGGAGTCGGTTTCGTTTTACGATGGACGAACAGTCGCAGAAAGCCGTGACCGAGGCCTTTGTCCGCTTGCACGAGCAGGGATTAATTTACCAAGGAACGTATCTAATCAACTGGGACCCGAAGCTGCAGACGGCCGTCTCGGACGACGAAGTTAACTATCAGCAAATTACCGGCAAACTTTATTGGATTAAGTACGGCCCGATCAGCGTGGCCACTACCCGGCCGGAGACGAAGCTGGGCGACACGGCCATCGCCGTCAACCCGATCGACCAGCGCTATAAAAAGTACGTCGGCCAAGAAATTGAGTTCAAAAACGAGCAGGGAGCCATGCAGAAACTGCCGGTGATTGCCGACGAGTCGGTTGACCCGGAGTTTGGCACTGGCGCTCTCAAGGTAACCCCCGCCCACGACCCGCTGGACTGGGAGCTCGGCCAAAAACACAAATTACCGAGCAAGCAGGTGATCGATCAATTCGGCAAAATCTCGGCCGAAGGCCCGTACGCCGGGCTGAAAACACTGGAAGCCCGGGAAAAAATTGTGGCCGACTTAGAAAAGCTGGGTTTGCTGGAAAAAGTGACCGAGCACAACATCCGCCAGCCAATCTCGGAACGCTCCGGAGCGATCATTGAGCCGCTGCCGTCAAAACAGTGGTTTATGAAAACCACCGCTCTCAAAAACGAGGCGGCCAAAGCCGTCCAAAGCGGCGCGATTAAGTTTTACCCAAAGAACGTCGAGAAAATTTACTTTCATTGGCTGGAGAATCTGCACGACTGGTGTATCTCTCGGCAGTTGTGGTGGGGACACCACATTCCGGCTTGGTACTGCCGGAATGCAAGTGGCAAGGGTCAAGTAGCAAGTAGCAAAGAGCCGGTTATTGCTGCCCAAAGGCCGAAAAAATGCCCAATTTGCGGGGAATGCGAGATGGTTCAGGACCCGGATGTGCTGGACACTTGGTTTTCGGCGGGGATTTGGCCGTTCTCGACGTTAGGCTGGCCTTTACCCCGAGCGAAGTCGAGGGGTTCCGACGATATCGCTTCTCAACAATCCGATTTCACCCGCTACTTCCCCACTTCCCTGCTGGAAACTGGTGCCGATATACTGTTTTTCTGGGTCGCCCGGATGATTATGATGAGCCAAGCCCTGACTAAACAAATTCCATTCAAAGAAGTTTACTTTCACGGCCTGGTTTTGGACGATCAGGGGCAGAAAATGAGCAAGAGCAAGGGCAACGTACTGGATCCGCTGGCATTAATTGACAAATACGGCGCCGATGCTGTCCGGATGAGCTTAATCGGCGGTAACTCCGCCGGACTACCGCAACGGTTCTCCGAGCAGAAAGTGCTGAAATACCGCAATTTTGTCACTAAAATCTGGAATGCCGCCCGCTTCACCGCACTCTCAGCGGGAAATTCTAAACTCGAAACTCTAAACTCTAAAAGTCTTGATGAAACTGAAAAGAAATTCATTAAACGCTTAGATGCTCTGGAGAAAGACAATCCGCGCTTAATCGCCGGCTACAAGCTGGGCGTGGCGCTGGAGGCGCTCTACGAATTTTTCTGGCATGATTTTGCCGACCAATTAATCGAGTACGAAAAGAAAATTATCCAAGAATCTACCGATCCGGGCCGAGTCCGCCAAAGCCAAGAGTTTCTGATGCTGGTGCTAAAACGCCAACTAACGCTGCTGGAAGATTTCGCGCCGTTTGTGGTCCGGACGATTAAAAAAGAGATGCTCCATTGACAAACGTACACTTTGTCTGTACGTTAAATGTCTAATGCCTAAATCGATTAAAATAACTTCTTTGCGAGATAACTTAGCCGAGGCTCTTAAGCAGGCAAAAGACGATAACTTTTTAATTGTTACAAAAAATAATCAGCCCATTAGCGCTTTGGTTGATATTGATTATTTTGAAGATTTACTAACAATCTCTAACCCTCGGTTTCTATCTTCGTTAGAAGAATCGAAGCGCCAGGTGAAAAATGGCGAAATCTACACCTTGGAAGAGGTAATGAAAGAGCTTAACTAAGGCGCCGGTTTCTAATGGCGCACTACCAGGTAATATTAGCTAAGAACGCTCGTCGGGACTTAGTAAAACTTGATCGTATTACCAGAGGAAGGGCAACGAAAGTGCTGTTGTTGTTAGCAGAGGATCCGCTGCGTGGTGTTGTTAAGCTCCGGGGGAAAGACGAAACGCTCCTCCGTGCTCGCGCCGGTTCCTACAGGATTGTTTTTAGGGTTGTTTCGAATACGGTCGAGATTCTTCGGATTGCTCATCGTAAAGACATTTACAAGAGATGAACACCCGTTTTTGGTTATATTTATTGGCGGCAATTATTATTAGCGGTTTGGGTAGTTATTTGAGCTGGGTTAAAACCAGCCAGGCCGGCGAGCTAGCCGCCATTGAGCGGCAGGCGGCCGAAACGCGACTAGCGACGATGGATAGCTACTTGGCCAAACAGACCGATGGCCGAAAAATGATCAGCTTGGCTAAAAAAGTAGAGAAAAGCGCGCCGGAGCTGGTGGAGCCAATCGTGCTGAAAGCGTACGAACTGCTACCCAACAGCCGCGACGCGGCGCTGCTGGCCAGCCACTACCGGCCGGAATTAAAAGATAAGGTCAAAGAACTCGACCCACTTTATTCGCAGTAAAGAAAAAGGGGCGCACTTGCGCGCGCCCCTGGTACAGTGGGGATTTCAATAGTCGACTGGGATTTCCTCTCCAGGTTTTGGTAAGGGTGTCCCAGGGATGTCCGGCTTTTTGAAAGCATAAAGCCGACCATTAAATGTGCTGAACTTCCCTGTGCCAAGGTAGATGTGGTAAGTACTTGATTTCTCCATTGAGAAATCATCACACAACCTAATGATCGCACTGTGTTCTCCAGTAGAAAAGTCAGTGTCGGTGATTTTTTCGATGGTTTTACCATCGTAATATGCACTTACCGTCAACAAGTTATTACCAACGGTTCCCTTGGCATGGAGCCTAACTCGATCAACTTTTGAATCCCAAAGACTAGAAGAGAACCTAGCGTCCTCTTCGTCAATGTCAAAATAAGCTAGTAGCTCATTAATAGTGGGCAATGGTTCTCTCAAGGTTCTACTATTGACTGCGACAGCAAGGATTATTCCGGTACCGGTATCAACTGATGCCATACAGTTAAGATTCCAGTCCGACAATATTTCTTGCTTCCCGTCTTTTTTGGGGAAGTACCAATCATATTCAATGAATGTGACTCCCTCATGCGTAAATGGTCCTGTTTTACCCCCAGGTTCTCCAAGAACAGTACCAAGCCTCTGAGCATCTTTACCAACGAGCTCGAACATGTCTACTAGGATTCTGTTCTCTGTGATCCATATCGGTTTAACTGGTTCTTGCTCAGCCAACATACCAACTTGCAGATCTTCGGTTGTTGCTGTCTGCTGGTACTGATCAGCTTGCAACCCCTGATCGTTACTGCCTGAATAGCCAACCTCTTCGGCGTTACAGGAAACAGCGAAAATTGTGAGAGCCGCCCAAGCGGCTAGAATGATTACTTTGAGTTTTCTCATGTGAAGTACGCTCCTCTGTGCGAGTTGGCCAAAGCTTAGCAGAAATAGCTGCCGAAGTCAGCCCAAATTTCACACTTTTTTCTCAAGGCTGGTATGCTGGGAATATGAACTGGAGGGGAAGATTGAAATCACTTCTGCCGTTTTTAGCGATAGTCGGGTTGCTGTGCATATCGGTCAGCCCCATGCTTCGACCATTAACAGCTCACGCTTTAGGCGACGCAAAATTTTTATTAACAAGGGGGACTTTAGACCTTAGAAGGACCACGGATACAGAGGTGGTGTCATCCGCTAGATTCCAAGTATCTGAAGATGGCGCGCCAGACGAAGAGATCGGCTTTGTCACGATAAATTTATCGCTAGCTAAAGTCTCTACAAATGGGGTTTTTGAGCGCTGGAAGGTTAACAAAATAACTTTTACCAATGGAAACTTTAAACCGTACACAAGGGGCGGGCAGACGCTACCAAACAAAAGTACGGCTAACGGATCGGTTTTGACGCTCTACAACGATGATCAACAGCTAGTAAAAAGATTCGATTATTCTAGCTCCGTACCAAACTACGGGTATGTGATTATCAACCAAAAGGCAATAACAAGTATCAACGCTGATTACCCGGGTATTTACGTTAAAGACGTAGGTTCTGGCAATGAGTCCATTATTCCCTACGATCGAATTACTCAAAACGAGTTAAGCCCCATTTCCGCTATGGCTCAAACCTATAAATTTGCCGGGAGCATTGCCAGTGTCGGTGAGATTGCTGGTCAAACCTTTGTGCCGTACTCGCCAGTTTTTAATTACGATTTAAACCCTGAGAATTCTTCCATTGATGCTGTTAGTAAAGAACAGGCTGAGGGTTGGTATGCGGGACAGAACCTGGGGAAGCTAATGATCCAACGGTTTGAAGAACAAAATAAACCGCCTTTTGTAGATATAGCAGCCCATAGTGGTCTACGACGACCAAAAATAAGATTTGTTCTTTCTCATATGGGCGCAGAAGGTTCGGGTTGGTTTCTTTGGGATAATATGACTTGGGCAGTTTTTACTGCTCACCGGGTTGATAGTAACGGCCAAGAATCTTCATCAGTAAGTAGCAACCTTTATCTTCTGGTTAACGATAACGGTGACGCTAGTATCGCCTACGACGAAGACCGCCTAGGCATTGAAAAAGGTAAATTTGAACCTATCGTCGATGTTAATATCCCCGATGATAATATTAACCAGTTTTATGGCTACGCCTACACCCACGTGCCCCAAAATACCCAACAAGAGAACTGCGGCGAGGAGCTGACTTACACGATTGGACCAAGCGGTGCTGACTATCGGCACTATACCAATATCCCTGGGCGTCCCGACCCAGCTAGTGAGCTCAACGGCAACTGTCTTGCGGATAGTCCCGTTGGTTGGCCAGTTTACTGGGGCGTCACTGTTAATAGTGTGCCTTCCAACGCGTTAGGCGATGGTGGTTGTAGCCTTAACTGGATAATAAATGGCGGAATCGCCGGACAATTAGCAGGGGCGGGTAAAGATTCCCCACCGTCAATAATTACTGATTTAGATATTGACGAGAGCCAACTAACTAACCCCATGGCTCGCATTGCTGTGTGTATGTATCAGTGGCTGGTTGATCCATTAGTTAAATGGGGGGCGGATCTAATAACTAACGTTGGTGGAGTAGCGTATAAACACGCACCCGAGTATAAATTTGAAAGCATCATATACTACGATGCGTAAGTTTCTGTTTATTATTTTGGGGGCAATCACTTTATCTATACTACCGGTGAGTTTGTCGTTAACTAGCAATACAACCGCCGAACCCCAGCGAGTTTATGCTCAACAAAACTGCGACAGCGACAAAGCTGGGCCGTGTTCGCTAGCTGAAAGGATTTCCGAGCCGTCTGGCTTTGTTTTCCCTGCCTGGAAGGCCACAAGGGGGATAATAAACGTTCTGTTAATCTTGGCCCTGTTGTTAATTTCATTTTCAAACATCTCCCATGGCTTGTTTGGCCTTAATCTTGACTCCTATACTATTAAGAAAGCCCTGCCCAACCTTTTCTTGGGAATTATCTTGGCAAACGCCAGTATGTTTATCATTCGCTATCTTGCCGACATCGCTACGGTTGTTGTTTACTTTTTTGTCGAATTGGCGAGAGGTCCGGGGGCATTGTTTAGTGAGTTCCTTACGGCCGTTATCGGTACCGTTGGAATTAAAACCATTGTTGCTACCCAGAGTGCTTCCTTGGCAGGTGTGGCATCGATAATTTATTTAATCTTAGGGTTGGTTATCGCTGTTGGGATGATCTGGCTAGCGGTCATTCTTTATATTCGATTGGCAGTGGTCTACCTATTAACAATCCTCTCTCCATTAGCATTTGTTGCTTATGGTATCCCCGGTATGGGTAAGTACTTTACCCAGTGGTGGCAACTATTTATTAAGTGGCTGTTTATATTGCCGGCGATGTGCGCAGTATTCTGGTTGATGTTGGAGATTCATAAATCCGGTGAGGTATCGCTAATAAGAACTGTGCTCACCTATATTCTATTCTTTACAGCACTAACCATACCTACCAAGTGGGGAGGAGCGATTGTCAGTAAGACACAAAATGCATTTAAGAAGGCTGGGTTAGTAGCAGGGGCTACGTCGCAGAACCTAGGGCTGGATGCGTCTTTAGCTGGTTCTAACCTAGCCAAAAGAGCAGAAAAAGCTAAGGGACTTAGGAAGTTACTCCCCGGAGCGGGTGCTGGAGTCCTAAAGGGGATTGGTGTAATTGCCGCCCCAACTAGAATTAAAGCTGGCCTAGATAGAAGATGGAAAGGCAAGCAGAAGGCACGAGAGTTTGAGACCAAACAGTCGGGTCTATATAAGCGATTGGCCGGCAAAGACGCGCGCTACATGGACGCTATGGAGAAACAGTTTGAAGACCTCAACGGCCTCTCTGCTGACGATATTTTTGAAGATCTGAAGTCGGTTGACGATAAAGGGAACGAAATAAAAGAGAAAAAAGCCTTGCAGAAATGGTTTGATGGGCTGAGCCCAAAAGACCGCCACAGCCTACTAACAACACCTTTCAACTCTTGGCTCGCTGCCAGTAAAAACAAACCCCCGGGGAGCTTAGAAGACGCCGGCAAATTCGCTGCCTCAATGAAGCGCTACAATATGGAGTCCAGAAGAAGAACTCAACGTGTCGGTGGAGCGGAGGCACTCAAGAACGCCGGCTGGGATCATGAAAAAGTTAAACAGCAGCAGGCTGATGAGAAAGGTACCAATCCCTACGGTAATATCGCCGGGCTGTCAGCTACACATTTAACGGCGATAAATAACGCTATCAAACAAGGGAAAACTCCCGAAGAGGTTGCGGCAACCCTGGGCGGACAGTATGGCCTCGACCCCAAACAGGTAGCAGCTGCTGCCCGAGATTTAGAGGCCGACATCCATCTTAAGCTTCATATCGACCATTTCGCCGGCAATTTCGGTCCAGCTGCTTCTAAAGAGATCGCCGAAGCCGGCGCAAAGCTTAGTGAAGAATTCGACGAAGCCTTCGAATCTAAGAGTAACCCCTCATTCGACCGGATTATTAGTAGCTCACAAGAGTTCTTAAAGAAGGCTGGGTATTTTGGAGCCCCCGATCTTGGCGGCGACAAGCAGCCCGCCGAGCAAGCAGCGGAAATGCAGAGAAAGGTTCGGCTAGTTAGCAGTGGGGCAAACGCAGTAGCCAACAACCAAACTGCTTCTGCGACCAACAGGCTGGGAAGCTCGATAGAGTCTATGGGGGGACAGCTCGATCAGCTGGCAGGTTCGGGCGCATCACATGAGCGGCAGGCAGCAGTTATCCAGGACAACGAGCAAGTGAATCAGATTATCACAAACAATGTGACCCAACAGGCCCAGATACTAAACAAAAATTTAAGCGCAGAAGAAATCAACAATATTAGCCAAAACGTAAAGAACAGCGTCCTGACAGGCCTAACAGAAAAACACACCTTAAAACGTATCTTTGGTTCGGAGAAATTCCAACAGACATTAAAGAACACTATTATCAGCTCCGGAATTGGGTCGCAGACCACCACCCCGCCGCCTACCCAAGATAGTTCAGCAGAACCCCCGCCGCAAGAAACGGCTCCGGTAGATAATTCCGCCCCGCCACCTCCAGAAGCATAGGCTCATATGGAGCAGTTGGATTACACACCGGAAGATAGCGAGAATTTAGAGGAAAATTCAGACATTTTTGAGATGTCTGCCTTTCCAGAAGCGTACCAAGATATTGTTGGCCGCCATAACGAGGAGTTCAGGGCAATACTAGAGCAAACACTCCCGGCCGAGCTTATTGACGGGGCCATTTCGAGAATCACCTTCGAACGTGATGACCCCACTGAAGTAAACCGTGCCTATGGCGTCAGCGCCGTTGCCGTTTGTGAAACAGGTGGCGTAATAAAAATATTTGAGGGCTTCTTTGAGAAAACCTACGCGGAGCAGCAGTATATATTGGCGCACGAAACTGGGCACGCACTAACACAGATTATTTTCTCGGGGGCAAAGACTTACGAAGAGTTATCCCGACTAAACGCATCCAGTGACAGTGCCGGCGAAACACTGTATGTGCAACACATGGCGGAGATGGTACAACGTGGGAAACTAGATCAAAGAGCTCTTTTTCACGAACAAACGGCCGAGAGAATGGCCGCTTACATATTAGGGGGAGGCGACTTTGCAAATATGTTGGAGATTCAAGCAATTTATTTACGTGAGCCTGGCGAACTTTTCAGGGGCATTCCCGAAGACATATTGAAAGATAAAGATGCCCTGCGCAACTTTCTAAACAATAATGAAACCGATAATAAGCTATTAGAAATGACTAGAGAGTATCACAGGCTGATTAATGGAGCGGTTCGCCAGACAGAGCAAACATCTGGAGAAGTGGTGGACTGGCACTTTAGGGCAGTCGATGACTCGACTTTGGGCGAAAGCCCATTCCTAAGCGCCCACTCCAAGCACCACGAAGAGGCCCCACTGCAGACAAAATCTCTCTGGAGCTTCTTATTAGAGTTCTTGCTCCAGACAAAACAGCCTTAAGATATCGAACAGTTTAGGCTACACTGTTCATTATGGAGGGTTATGCAGTTGAGGGGTTGCATACGATGGGCTGATGCAGTTTAAAGTGCCTCAGAACATTGATATGGAGGATAAGATTATTGGGCCGCTGACGCTGACCCAGTTCTTCTATTTGCTGTTTGGCGGCGTTATTATCTACATCCTTTTTGGCAAGCTGGTTCTAACCGGCTATTCGTTTTTGTTCTGGATTTTAGCCATACCGCTTGGGACTTTTAGCTTTGCCATGGCTTTTATCAAAATCCAAGACCGGCCGTTCCCGTCGTTTTTCTTTGCGATGATTAAATACATCACCACCCCCCGGGCTCGAGTTTGGCAGCACTATACCAGACCCAACCAAGTCAAGCCGAAAGCGCCCGTTGCCAAACCAACCAACTACTCCAAAAAGTCGTTCGACACCGTCCGAGTTAACGAGTTGGCCGAGATAATGGATAAAGACCTACCAAGGGCAAAGGAATAATGGCTAAAAAAGATCAGATCAAACCAGTTGCAACTCAAAAGTACCTGCAGATCGAGCGAATCCGCGAGGGAATAATTATTCTTAAAGACGGTCGCCTGCGCAAAATTGTTAAATGTATGCCGCTTAATTTTGATTTAAAGAGTGAAAAAGAAAAAGAAGTCGCCGTTTACCAATACCAAAATTTTCTTAACTCCTTAAAGTTCCCGCTCCAAATTGTCGTTCAGTCCCGCCGGGTTGATCTATCGGCTTATATCGAGAAAGTCGAGCACGCCAGCGCTAACGAGATTAACGAGCTTTTGCAAAAGCAGTCCACAGACTACCTCGATTTCATCAAGACCTTGAGTGAGCAGGTCAATATTATGGAGAAATCTTTTTACTTAATCGTTGGCCATACTGTTAAAGGCGCCGTTGAACAACAAACGTTTATCGACAAAGTTCTTGGTAAAAAACGGATTGGCTTGACCGATGTTAGCGACACGGACTTTGCTGCCTACAAAGAAGTCCTTCAGGAGCGAACCCGCACAGTTGCCGGCCGGTTGAATTCGTTAGGCATTCAAACCCACGATCTGGACACCAAGGAAATTATCGAGCTCTTCTATAACTCCTACAACCCCGAGGAGTCGTTTACCCAACATATGAGCAACCCCGACCAAGTAACGGCGCCGGTGATTGAGAAGGGCCAAGACCTGCTTAAACAAGCCGGAGTGGTTGAGCAAAAAGCCGACGGCACTCCGGCTCCGCCAGCTGGCGGACCAGCCAGCTCGCAAGAGGGCGAGGTGAAAATTGACCAAGCGGCGGCCGCCGACATTGGTAACGAGGCCAAAACGATGCGCAAAACGACCGTCAATCAGATTTTTAACCGGCTGGGCATTAAAGCCACCGACGAGCAGAACACCGAGGCGGTCTTGCGCCAAGGGATTGCCAGCATTCTGGACGTAATTGCCCCGGGCGGTATGAACATTACCCCCAACTACGTTCAGCTTGGTAGCTACTACCTGCGCACTCTGTTTGTCTACACCTACCCCCGATATTTACAGGCCAACTGGCTCTCGCCGATTATCAACTACGACACCACGCTGGATTTGGGAATGTTTATCTACCCAGTTGAGACTAATATTTTAGTCGGGCAACTGCGCCGCAAAACCACTCAACTGCAATCGAGCCTGCAGATCGAATCCGAAAAGGGCCTGGTCCGTAATCCGGAGCTGGAGACGGCCGTTGGCGACATCGAAGAGCTGCGCGACACCCTTCAAAAAGGCGAAACCCGGCTGTTCCAAATGGGGCTGTATTTTACAATTTACGCCAGCACGATCGACGAGCTCAACAAGCTCTCCAAACAGTTTGAGTCGATTCTCGGCGGCCAATTAATCTACACCAAACAGGCACTCCTGCAGATGGAGCAGGGCTTTAACTCAACGATGCCACTGTTGGACGACCAGATGGATATCGTCCGCAACCTCGATACCGCCTCACTCTCCACCACCTTCCCGTTCACCTCGGCCGAGTTAAGCCACCACGACGGCGTGCTCTACGGCATTAACCTGCACAATAGCTCGTTAGTGCTGTTTGATCGCTTCAAAATGGAGAACGCCAACCAAGTGGTTTTTGCCAAATCCGGCGCCGGTAAATCCTACGCCGTTAAATTGGAGGCGATCCGTTCGCTGATGCTCGGCACCGAAGTAATTATTATCGACCCAGAAAACGAATACAAAGCTCTCGCTCAAGCGGTCGGCGGCAGCTACGTCGACTTATCGCTTAACTCCAGCCAAAAAATTAATCCGTTTGATCTGCCGAAATACCGCGAAGGCTCCGGCGAAACCGGCGAACAACTACTGCGTAGCACCGTTACCTCGGTCCACGGCCTAGTTAGTTTGATGGCCGGCGGTCTAAACCCCGAGGAAGACAACTTGCTCGACAAAGGGCTCTACGAAACTTACGCGCTGCGCGATATCACCAGCGATCCGGCCAGCCACGCTAACACCCCACCAACGATGAGCGATTTGGTAACGGTTCTGCAAAATATGAGCGCGACCGAATCGTTGGTTAATCGCTTGGCCAAATACACCGACGGCAGTTTTGCTGGATTATTTAACTCCCAAACCAATATCGATATGAACAACAAGGTGACCGTTTTCTCGATCCGCGATATGGAAGATGAGCTCCGCCCAATCGCTATGTATATGTCGCTTAACTATATTTGGAGCCGGGTCAAAAGCGACCTGCGCAAACGGATGATGATTATCGATGAGGGTTGGGTAATGATGCGCTTTGAGGATTCGGCCAAGTTTGTTAACGCAATCGCTAAGCGGGCTCGCAAATATTATCTGGGCCTAACGGTGATCAGCCAGGACGTTGAGGACTTTTTGAACTCGCCGTACGGCCGGTCGGTCGTTAACAACTCCTCCACCCAGCTGCTGCTAGGGCAGTCAACCGCCGCCATCGATAAAATTGCCGAAGTCTTCAAGCTAACTGACGGCGAAAAGTTCTTCCTGACCGAGGCCGAGGTCGGCCAAGGCCTGTTTTTTGCCGGCAACAACCGAGCGGCGATTCAGATAGTTTCGTCGTACACCGAGGATCAAATTATCACTACTGATCCAAAGCAGCTGCTGGAGATGTACGGAATCAGCGGCGGCGCAGGCACCGAGCCCGCAGCCCCTACCATAAACCCAAATGGCTGAGCCAATCCAACCCTTAGTTCCGGAGGATATCGGCCCAGAAGAGCTGGAGGAAGCTCTCGAGCCGCAAGAGCTAGAGGTAGAAGATCAAGATCAGGGCCCCGATCGAATCGATCAGCTCAAAGATCAGCTCAAAGAAAAATATAGAGAAAACCAAGAACGGAAACGTCAAGAGCAGGAACAAGCCAAGCAAACAGAGGCCGAAAAACCACCCCAACAAACCGAACAACCGGCTGAAAACCCCGAACTAACCGAGCGCAAACAAGCCAAAACCCAAAACGAAGTTGATCGGGTTAAATCTGGTGAACAGAAGCTCCAAAAGGCCACTGGCAAAGTGGAAAAAACCGTCGGCAAAGAAGCGGTTGGGGCGGCCGAGCGAGAAACAGCCGTCGCCGCCAAACAAGGGGCAAAAGTTGCCGGCAAAGCCGCGGGACAGGCGGCCAAAGCCGCTGCCCAGGCAACCGCTCAAGCGGTTAGGGCGGCCGTTGCTGCTACCTCGGAAATCTGGGGCCCAGTGCTGATTGTTATTTTAATTATTGTGGTAATTGTGGCGGTTATTTTCATACTCTTCTCGTTTAGTAAAGGTACCGGCAAGGGCCCGGCCCAGTACCCGGCAACTGCCTACGACCAAACGCAGATTGTTTCGTTGTTAGCCGTCTCCAGCGACAGTAATGCCACCCGTGAAAAAGTTCTAACAGAAATTAATAAAATGGAGGAGAGGTTAAACGGCCTTAAGAGCGACGCCCGCAAGAAATACAACGCCACCAAAGCCCAGGCCGCCGGAGCGGAAATTGATATTATTATTGAGCAGATTAACCTGTTAAAACCGGTCGCTGACGACCCAGTTGGCCGAAAGACGATAATCGATAAAATTAATATCTCGCTGGGAAGCTTGGCTACAAAGTACCCGGAGCTACTGTTTTCGGCCGGCAACTGCGGCGACCTCCAGAGCTACATTGACGGCGGCCAGTTTGTAATTGCTCGCAGCCCGGAGCGGTCCACTATCGCCAAAGGGTATCTCGTTCGGGGTGGTCACTCCTCAATCGCTCGCTCCGAACAGGGACAGGTCCAGATCAACCCGAAACTTTGTAACGTTATTCTATTTGTTTTGAAAAACGGCTACGACATTGGCGGAGTCACCCTAACTTTTGGGCACCGCAAATATTCATCTGGCACCACTTTCTCCCAGCACTACGTTGCAGAGGCTATCGACATTGCATCGCTCAACGGCGCATCGTTTGGTAGTGCCAAATGGAAATCACAGTCGAGTACTTTAATGCAGTTGCTTCAGCAGAACTATCAACAGCTGGGGATTTGGGAGCTGTGGGGGCCGGCTAATTTCTCCGTTAACGACTGTAAAACGACTGGACAAACCATCGGCGGGCACGACAACCATATTCACCTGGGGGTAACCAACCCAACCAAGGAGCAATCATGTCGGTAGAGCAAGCCCGAACAATTATTATCAACGGCTTTATTGCTGCCACCATCTTACTGTCGATGCCGATTAGTTTGGTCGGCCAGGCTTGGGCCCAGGAGCAGAATCCGCCAATCAACCAAACGCTCGAGCAGGATTACGCCGACGAAGACCCGAGCGACGGCGGCGTGTCCGCCGAATACGTGGCGGAGTACGACAATAAGCAGATTACTACCCAGCTCAACGGGCTGGAGAAGCTAGCTGACTACCACGACAGTATTAGAATGTCGCCGCAAGACGCCCAAGCCCTCCGCGATGGCCGGGTTGATGTTCGGGTCACTGACTACCTGCTCTATTTAGTTACCCCGCTCGAGTTGGGCGGTGCTGGCCTGGATAATATTAAGATCCAGCGGATTCTCAAAAACTACAACACCGACGGAATTGGCCGGTTCGACCGCGAAACGCTCTCGTCGATCGAAGAGGGCGAGAACTTTGTGTCGGCCCATAACTCCGGCCAGGCCATTGATATCTCGGAAGTCGGGGCCGTCACCTGTAAATTAATCAAAAAGAGCTATTTAGGCGGCTCCTCCACCAGCTTCCAACGAGCCAAACCAATCAAAATCGCCTGGCAAAGCCGAGAAGGAATCAACCGCACCCCCACACCAAGGGGGCCAAGCCTTTACGAGGTGGCTAGCAATATGAGCGCCCAGAGCATCCTGCAGATGCTTAACGACTCCGGGGAAATGGACGACTTTGCCGACTACGTTAAGGGGCTGTCTGTTGAAGAAATATTCCAGTACGTCGGCGCCAATATCCTAATGAAGCACTACGGGACGGGCGATATTATGGTTGATCCTCGCTCGGGCGACATCGCCGATGTACTTGGGGCCTTGATTCTTCAGAGGCTTATCCCCAATCTACCCCCTGGCCTGCCAACTGCCCAAGCTAACGACGATATTCGGGTGGCAATCGCTCGAGCCCATTTAGAAGACCTATTAAATCTCCCGCCCGGCTCGTTAAGAGGCAGTGGCTGGAACGAGATCCTCGCCAGCACGGGTAAGCGGACCATGGAAAATGCCCTGGGATTGCCAGCGCTAACTTTTGATAGTCGTTCGCTAGCGGAGGTACTAAAGAACGGCTCAGTTCAAGCATCGCTCAAACAGTTCAAAAAAGACGACAGCTCTTTTGGGGTATTACCAGGAACAATTGCGATCATTGCCAAAGGAGATGACCAAGGGTTCATCTGGGCTGGCGCCAATTTATTCGCTGATGCTCTC
The DNA here is from genome assembly GCA_040900165.1 of Patescibacteria group bacterium. GTDB lineage: Bacteria > Patescibacteriota > UBA1384 > 2-12-FULL-50-11 > 2-12-FULL-50-11 > BOKZ01. The sequence goes on from JBBDZM010000015.1 coordinate 44,629, forward strand.
CGGTTAAGCGACGCCCAGAAACAACAGCTGATTCAAGCCGTCAAGAACTCACAAACCCCAAACATCACCCTTAGCTCAACCGGCTCCGACGTGGCGGCGCCAATCAATGTTTTGGAGGCTCTGCTCGACAAAACGGGAGGGACTTCCGTCCTTAAGGATTTTGGACAGAAATATTTAGGGCAAATCCTGGGGAAAGTCGTTCCAAATGAGCTACTCGGGCTAACAAAAGCGGTTGTTGGTCAGTTAGCTAATTCGACCAGTAATGTTGTCTACGGCGACCTGCGCCGATCCATTGGCAGCCGGAAGATTGCTTCCGACAGCTCGATACCGCCAGCCCAGGCCGACGCTCTAAAAAATGGCACTGGTAACAATCGATATTACTCGCAGATTGCTAATACCCTAAATAACGAATTTGCTATCGATTCAAATAGCCAGTTAACCGCCAGCGATATTAGTAGTCTTTTCACCAGCGGCGGTGATGCAGTGTTGGCAAAAGTTGGCGGCAACCAGGCCGATAAAGCGATAGGCTGGAACCCCGGCACCGGCTATGCGGTAATTAACGGCGATAAAACTCTTGCCCAAGGTCTGCAGGAAGTATTCACCAGCACCATCACCCAGATCGCTGGACTGCGCCAAGGGACGACCGTTAGCCTGAATGGCGACTTGTCTCGTAACTACGGCGATGCTCTAGTTGAGCAATCATTGGGCATAAATATTGCCGGCAACGGATCGGCTACCGACATCAGCCCCCAAACTCTTTATCCGGCGTTTGGCATTAGCGATTCCCGGTCACTAGCACAGTTGCGTAGTGACTCTGGTTTTTGGAGTAAAAATAACGTCAAAGACGCCCTGGAGTTTACCGATGTCCGTCTCGGTGTGGCCCTCGGGACCAGCGAGGATTACCTGCGCGGTAAAATTAATAACGACAAGCTGTCGAAAACGGTAGCCCAGGAGAACCTGGGGAAGATTACCCAGGAAAAAGTCCTTAGTTTCCTCGATCTCGACGACGCCTTCAAACTAAGCAAGGACGAACTTGGCTATATTATTACCACTATTGGCAGCTGGGATAGCGCTGGCTTGAGCGCCCAGCAAAAAGTTCTCAATCTCGGCCTAAAACTAATTGGCCGGACTTGGGATCAGCGAACCGCCTTTGGTAAAGATGCTTTTTTAAATATTGTCCAAAGCAAAGATCAGGCCGCATTGGTTGACCAACTAATTGATCAAGGGATTCGTCGGTTAGCCGGTGCCCTTGGCGCCAATATCGACAGCTTTGAGCCGGCCGATCTAAAGATCCTGTCCCGTTTAATTACGGATGCCTATAACGGTGGCATCAATGGGAGCACCGGCGCCTATGGTCTCACGGCCGAGGCGCTGATTACCAAATGGCTAACTGACGCAACAAAAATCCCGGTAACAAGCGACGTTAAAACCTTTATCACCGGGGATTTCCGAGCCGGGTTGGAGTACTGGTCAGCTGCCCAAATGGTCGAGTTTGCCACTAAATTCTTGCCCGACGGCTCAACACTAACTTACGACGAGATGCGCAATGCTATCGATCTTACCGACAGTTCCCTAATCAATCTCCGGGCCCAAACAATTGCCGCCAAAGAAGGGGGTACTGCCGATAAGTACACCGACCAAGCCCGCCGCGAGTTAATGCAAGAAGCGCGCGATAACTCCAAGTACAAAATTTCCGACGCCTTCCTGCGCCAAGCCGAGATTCCGGTTCCCGCCAATTTCTCGCAAACGATGTTTGCCGGCTCAACCCAAGAACGCTCGGAGATGATGACTAATGTCGTCTTTTCGTATATCGATCGGGAGCTCCAGAAGATTAATCCAAATTATGTCCCGGGGACGCTTGCGGGAATCTTTGCCGGCGATATCGATCCGCTCCAGACCGACCAAATTATTAGCAATATCGTCAGTAATAGCTCGGTGTCGCTTGGATCGTTCTCAACCGGATTTATCGCTAATTTTTATCAATTTATTAAAGCCGGCGATAAAACCAGCTTCTTCACCGACAGCAAACACAGCTCGATGTGGCAGTATATGGAGAACTGGCTCGGCAATAATTTGGGAATTAGCGGTCTGTCGGCTGGCTACGCCAAAACCATCTACTATGCCTCCCAACACGGCTGGAGCACTAGCGCCTCGCTAACCCAGAACGGCAAGGTTATCGTCCCGTCGATTAACCAACTGGGGCAGGCCTTGGTCGCCAGCCGCCTCACCCAGATGGCCGACAAAGTTATGAATCTGCCAGTTGGCTCTAGCTACCAAATTTACCAAGCGGCCACCGGCGTTGCTAGCGCTTCGCGCGCACTAGCGGCGGCCCGAGCGGCCGGTGATGCCGGGAGAATTTCGCAAGCGCAGAACGGTTTGGCTAGTGCCCAGAACGAGCTAACTGTCATTGCCATTACTATCGCCCTGAACTCCTGCCAGGCCTGCCAGCAGTTTTTCTCCTCGATTGATCGACTAATCGCCGCCCCGCCGGGCTTCACTAACGCCCTGGTCGCCGGAGCGATTGCTGCAGCATTTGGACTGGGTCCGGCCGGATTAATCGCCGCGGCGGCAATATTTCTCTTTGGCGTCTACAAAGTCGAGTACAAATGCCCTCTGCCACCGCCGGACCGCTTTGCCCTAACCCAGTTTGACGACCCGCTTGATCAGCTGGAGCCGTCGAAAAATACTTACTACAGCGATCCTAATAAGCCCGTCAAAGACCACCCGGCCCCCGGTGAAAACCCGTTTGATTGGGACGACGGCGTACCGTTCGTTGACGGCAATAACCCGGAGCTGTGGATGGCCTGGAGCCGTTACTTTACCGGCAAACTCTTAGATTCAACGATGGCGTTTGGCGCCAGCAATACCGGTGCTAAGAAACCAGTCCAAGTAATTACCTTCCGCCAGGCCAACGCCGAGTATTTTGCCCCGAAATCGCTTGCGACATTTGGTCCGGAAGAAATCGGCAACAATCGGGTTGGACTCGGGTTCACCCAGGCCTCAACTAAAACCACTGACTGGGTCCACACCGCTTTTGGAGGGTTCTTTTAAATGAATTTTAGAAGACTAAATGAATTTTTTAGAAGACTAAATGAAAAAAGGTAGCGCAACAACTTATATTTTAATTGGCGTTCTACTATTAGCGATCGGCCTGATCGTCGCCCCGATACTGCTGATTGGAACATATTTAGGAGGGCACCTGGACAAGGCAACCGGGGCGTTCGGGCCGGGTGGGCTGGGCTGTTTTATCGCTGATTCAGCCTTTACCGATACGTCGATCGTTGCCAAACAAGATTCGATTATTGCCCAAATTACGGCCAAGTGGCCGGCGGCGAAAACCAACGAAAAATATGTTAAGGAAGTATTCACCCGGGGGGAAAAAGAAGGAATTAACCCGTTAATACCGCTGGCGATCTGGGCCGGAGAGCAAACATTTAGCCACCCAGAAAAAGCTTTTGGTTATGGCTATAAAGACAGCGGGATAATTGCTGGCGTCACTAATTGGGACGCCCAACTGAATGGCGTTTACAACAGTATCGATGACACGATCAACAACACCGGCAACTACACCAACCCCACCGACGGCAACCGCTTTACCCGCCTTTTCTATAACTACACCACCGCAATGAAGAATGCCTATTCGCAAGCGGGAAACTCTTGGAGTGAAAATTTCCCCGTCGTTAGTGCCCGGTTGGCGATTTTCCGCCTCGTCAATGAGAGCAGTATCACTTGCCAACAGAATACCTTACTGGCAAGTGCCACCACCGGCAACGACGGAGTACCGCTCTATAAACAAGCCCACTTCCCCCAGAAATACGGTCTGGGGACTATTGCTAGCTCTGGCTGTTGTACGGTTTCGGCAACAATGATTTTGAATTACTACGGCATAAACGTCGACCCAGTAACTATCTCCAATCTCTCTTACGAAAACGGATTCTACGCGACTAGGGTGAACCCAGATACTGGCAAGGTTGAGGGCGCGGGGACTAATCATCTGGGCTTTTACCCATTCTTGGCCAACAAATACGGCCTTCGCCTGGAGAATCTTGGGGTTGACTGGGATAAGGCCCTTAACAGCTTAAAGAACGGTCAGCCAATCATTGCCCGGGGCAAGGGTGCAGAGCCCTATACCACTAGCGGCCACTGTCTGGTCTTAACTGGTTACGATAGTGCCACCGGAATGGTTCGTGTTAACAACCCCGCCAACGGAGATGGACCTTATCAGCTTAACTATCTAAAACAAGAGACAACCGTACTATACTTATTTAGCAAATGATTAAACGCAACCTTATCCCAATATTAGCAATCGCATTTGTAGGCTTGGTGACCCTGTTTGTTTTCTCGTCTCAAAAAGGAACCGTCGTTGCCAGCATCAGCGATAAGAGCGAGATTAAAGACAATGTGGCGATAAGTTTCAGCGCCGATAAATACAAAAAATCCTACTTAGTCCCTGGCAGTATTAAGCTTCGCCCGGGTAGTTATTCCTTTAGTGCCTATGCGCCTGGTTCGAGTATTCTAGAGGGTAAGGTTACTGTTGCTAACGGACAAGATGCGGCTATAACTATCCTGCTGACTAAAAACCCTGACGCCGATCTGCCCGGGAGCAACCCAGACAGTCTCGACGATATCCCCAACTACGGTCTCTTTCCTCACGTAACCGGCGATTATCGGTTGGAGGCGGTGCTAAATAGTGACAGTACTAAAATAGATCATCTGCGGTTAACGGTTTACCATCACTTTGCGACTAGTTTTAACGAGCAGGATCGTCAGGCGGCGTTAGCCGACGCTAAAAAATGGCTGGCCGATAACAACATTTCCGACACTTTCAAAATTACCGTCGTTGACGAGTAATTAGTAGCTCACTTTCACCCGGACTGTATAGCCGTGGCCCTTGCCAAGAATATTGGTTAGCTGGGCGTAGAGCTGGGCGCGGCGCAGTCGGAAAAACGTCGCCTGGGCGGGACTTTTGCACGACAAAACGACTAATTTATTTCTAACCACCACCTTGACTGGTTCCTTGTGAAAAGTTTTTAGATACTGCTGCAGCTTGGTTGATAGATATATCCGCGACAAATAGTCGCTGTTTGAGCCGAGAATACTCCCCAAGTGCTCCATTAGATTTTTAGCTCTTCCCAGCCCTTAAATGCGTTGAGTTTTTTAACGCTGGTGGCAATTAACTGGAACTTGTCACCATAAATTGAGAACAGCCAATCCACATTTTCCTCATCTAACTCCGAAACTAGGTCGTCCAATAAGATAATCGGTGTGGTCTCAATCTGGCGCTCTAAGTATTTGGCTTCGATGGCTTTGAGCAGAGCAATAGTTGAGCGGGCTTGCCCCCGCGAAGCAAATCGCCTAGCTAATCGATCGTTGGTGAGAATTTTCAGGTCGTCGCGGTGGGGGCCAAATAAATTGTGCCCTAGCCTGATTTCTTGTTGCTGAAGATCGGCCATTGTATCCGCCGAAACCTCCATCGACAGCTCGACAGCAATTTTACCGGGCAGGGTGTCGCTTAGCTCCTTAATGGTAGCAGTGGCAAACTTCACAAATTCCTCCCGGGCCCGGCGAATCTTTTGCGCCAAATTTAACAGCAGCTCATCCCACGGCTGGAGCTCGTCGATCGAAGCCCGGTTAATCTTTAAAAAGAACAGTAGTTGCGAGCGCTCTCGTAAAACTTGGTTGTAGTCTATTTGGTTCCGGCGAAACTCGGGATCGGACTGCCAAAGAATCCCATCGATAAACTGCCGGCGCAACGAGGGCTGTTCAGTAATGATATCGACGTCCTTGGGCACGAACGACACCGACGGCAACATCCCCAGAAACTCCATATAGGTAATTGGTTTGCCACCGACCGTTAGGCGCCGCTCCACACTTGGATCTTCGCTGAATTGATTACCGTAAAAGAATTCATATTTTTTGGATTTGGCGGTTAAAGAAACCCTCAAATAGGGCTGATCAAATTCGGTTAGGTCCTCGATCTTGCTAGTGCGAAAGCTCTTCCCCACCGACACCACCCGAATCGCTTCTAATACCGAGGTTTTCCCCGAACCATTATCCCCGGTAATAATTGTTTTGGGAGCGAGAGTAAGTTTTCTATCTGGTTGATTTCGGAAATGCTCTAGACGAAGTGCCGTTACATCCATTACTCGCTACGAAGCGGCATCACCAAATATAAGTAGTTGTCTTCGTTAGCGAATTTGGCGACAATCGGGCTGTTTTCGTCGGTAAATTCCAGGATAAAATCACCGTTTAGGGCGTTAAGCGCATCAATTAGGTACTGGGAGTTGAGCGAGATAGAAAAATCCTTCTCTGAGTCATTTCCCACTGCCACCGCGCTTTTGCTTTCGCCCAATTGGGGCGAGATAGCGATTACTTCGATGCTGTCTTTTTTGATTAAAAACTTAGTGCTGTAGGCGGAATCGCGCGAGAACAAACTGGCGACTTTCAGAGCATTTAGCAAAGCCGCCCCGCTCCCGGTAACGCTGATATTTTTTGATTTGGGAATCCGTGATTCAAACGACGGGAAATTACCGTCGATCAGCCGGCTAACTAAAATGGTTTTACCCAACGTAAACTGGATCTGTGACTGACTGATGCTAATTTTTACGGAGCTCTCGCCGAGTAACCGCTGGAGCTCGACCAGCGCTTTTTTGGGGACAATAAACCGACCGTCAGCGGCTTTGGTAGTATGTTCGTATTTGGCTAGCCGATAACCGTCGGTCCCAACAATTGTTAAAGTATTATCTTTAAAATCAAATAATAGTCCGGTTAAAATCGGTCTGGTGTCGTCGTTAGCGGCCGCGAATAAACAAGTTGATATCGCCCTGTCTAAGATTGAGCTGTCGATAAAAATCTCCGTATCCGCCGAGACTGCCTGGCTAGTTGGATATTCTTGAGCCGACATTCCTTTGAGTTTTACTTGGTGGTTGGCGGATTTAATTGTCACCGATAAATCATTATCAATAACAGTGATTCGTTCGTCGGAGTTATTCTGGAGAAAATCCATAATTAGCCGGGTGGGGATTGTTACTGCCCCCTCTTCTTGGACCTCGGCCTCAATTACTACTTCAATTGTCTGCTCTAAATCCGTTGCTCGAACGATTAACTCCCCTTCTTTTGCCCCCAAGTAAACGTTTTGTAGTATCGGCAGAGTGGAGCGGGTAGAGGATAATCTCCCCACTGAATTAAGCGCTTTTACTAGGTCGTTTTTCTTGGAAATTAATTTCATCTAGTGAATCCCTGTTTTACTTTTTTTCTCAATTAAGAACAAGTAATAACTATAAGGGCGGGGATATAGTGGACGTTGACCAACAAACCCCTGTGCAGAAGTTGTTGAAAACTGTGGATAAGTTGTTGAAACAGCTGGGATAAGTTTTTGAACCATATCTAAGTAGTTAGCTAGGACAACTTTAGTAAAGTTATTAACAGTTATCCACATCATTTTCCACATCAACCGATTAGTTTTTCCTGAATATTTCTAATGTCACTTTCAACGGCCGGGTCGTTTTTTTTCTTGGTGATTATTTTATTGACGCCGTATATAACCGTGGTGTGATCCTTACCGCCGAGCATCTCTCCAATCTGCGGGTAGGACTGATTAAGGGTTTCCCGCAGAAAATACATTACCACATGTCGGGGGTAAACTAACTCCTTGACTCGCCGACTACCCAAGATATCGCTCGGTTCAATCGAAAAATATTCAGCCACTATTTGGACAACTTTTCGGCTGGAAATATTCGGTGCCCCGCTACGCAAGATGTCTTTAAGGGTTTTAACGGCATAGTCCTTGGTGATTGGCGCACTCTCGAGCGCGGCCATAGTGGCCAGCTTAATTAGCGAGCCCTCTAGCTCCCGGACGTTGCTGGTCACAGTGGTGGCAATATAGTTAATTACCTCTTCCGGTATATCCAAGCCCTTTTCTTTGGCTTTTTCCTGGAGAATCGCTGCCCTTGTTTCAAAATTCGGTGTTTGGATATCGGCGATTAATCCCCAGCCCAGCCGTGATATTAGCCGGTCTTCCAGCTCGGTCATCTCCTTGGGAACTCGGTCTGAGGTTAAAACAATCTGTCGGTTGGCTTGATGAAGGATGTTAAAAGTGTGGAAAAACTCTTCTTGGGTGCCTTCTTTGTTGGCCAAGAATTGGATGTCGTCGATTAGTAGCACGTCGGCCTTGCGGTATTTGTTCTTGAACTCACTGATCCGTTTCTCTTGGATGGCGGTAACAAAATCGGTGGTGAAGGCTTCGCAAGAGGTATAAACAATATTCTTTTTCGGCCAGCGCCCCCGGACGCCATTGCCGATAGCTTGCATTAAGTGGGTTTTCCCCAACCCAACGCCACCGTAGATAAATAACGGGTTATAGGTCTGGCCCGGTTTCTCGGCGACGGCCTGGCAGGCAGCAAAAGCCAGGCGGTTGTTGTTGCCGACAATAAAACTATCAAATGTATAGATTGGGTTAAACTCCCGGTTTGCCGACTCTTCGGCCTCGGCGACAACCCCCGGCGAGCTGACTGGCTCTTCGTTGACGGGATCCTCGTGGAGCAGGGGTAGATCGTCTAGCGGTTTTTTAGCTTCTTTGGCAACTACGACCAACGCTACTGATTCTAGGTTGGGGAAATGCCCTTGGAGATTTTTCTTGATTTCATCTAAGCAATTTTTCTCAATCCAATCTTTGGCGTAGGGGTTGGCAACCCCGATTTTTACCAAGCCGGACTGCTCGCCGATAAAAGTGGTGGGCTTGAGCCAGGTAGAAAAGTTCGGTCGGCTGATCGATTTTTCAAGCGTTGCTAGGACTTCCGACCAGATTAACGACATCGTCGCTAAAGTACCGGAGTTTTCCACAGGGGTCAATTGTTGTTGAGAGTTTTCCACATGTCACTACCCAACAGCCCACAACCGGTTGAATAGTTGTTGAAAAACCAGTAAAATTGCCAAAGAATCATCAAATATTTAGAAAATAATTGTTTTAAGAAGACTTAAATGAAACGAACATACCAAGGTAATAAACGCAAACGAGCGAAAGCTCACGGCTTCCGGGGCCGATCGAAAACAGTTCTAACCAACCGCCGCCGCAAAGGCCGGGCTAAATTAGCGCTCTAATATGCTTAAAAGTATTAACCGTCTGAAAAAAGATACGGATTTTCAGGCGGTTTGGCGCTCCGGCAAGCGAACGGCTTGCGGGGATTTAGCGATATTGATTATGCCAAATAGCACCAATCAGTCACGCTGTGGGGTGGTTGTGTCTAAAAAAATCAGCCGCAATGCCGTTAACCGCAACCGGATTCGCCGGATTATTTTGTCGGAGCTATCAGAATTACTTTATCAAGGCACTCTACCGACCGGCAGCGATATCGTTGTTAGGATACTACGACTACCGCAAGACATTGATAATTCCCAAGCAATCAGGACCCAACTACGAGAATGTTTCGCCAAGCTGTCGTAGGGCTAATCTCCATCTATCAACGAACGCTATCGCCGGATCACGGATTGCTGAAGTTTTTTTACCCAAACGGCGCTTGCCGGTTTCAGCCAACCTGCTCCGAATATACCAAAGATGCGGTGGCTCGCTACGGGGTGATAAAGGGGCTATACTTGGGCTCGAAGCGAGTTAGTCGCTGCCACCCGGGGAAAATTGGTGGCTACGACCCAGTCCCCAAAAAACAATGAAATACGAATATCGAAATTCGAAACAATATCCAAATCCAAATTTTGAAAATTTAAAACGTTTTAAATTTGTTTCGGATTTCGAGCTTGGTGCTTCGGATTTTTGTAATTACTGATGGTTGCTGATTTTTTCCGAGCAATTCTTTACACACCTCTTTTTAACCTTTTGGTATTTTTCGCCTGGTTGATACCGGGTCACAGCATTGGCTGGTCGATTATTATCGTCACCCTAATTGTTAAGGCAATCCTCTGGGTGCCATCGGCCAAATCAATCCGCTCCCCGATTCAGATGCGCCAATACCAAGATGAGATCAAAGAACTCCAGGATCGTCACAAAGACAACAAGGCCGCCCAGAGCCAGGCGTTAATGGCGTTTTACAAAGAGAAGGGGATTAATCCCCTCTCCGGCTGTTTGCCGTTATTAATCCAGTTGCCGGTAATCTTTGTGCTTTACCGAGTGTTTATTGCCGGTTTGGGTGATGTCCATTTTGACCTGGTTTACTCGTTCGTCCCCCACCTCGATGCCATTAACACCCACTTTTTCGGCATTGATTTAGCCCATCCAAGCAAAATTGTTCTACCGATTATCGCCGGTGGCCTGCAATTTTTACAGAGTCGCCATATGATGTTGTTGAATCCGCCATCCAAGACCAGTAAAGACCCGACGGCGATGATGCAGAAACAGATGATGTACCTATTCCCAGTGATGACTTACTTTATTGCCAGCTCTTTGCCGGCGGGATTAGCTCTTTACTGGGCGACCAACGCCCTGGTTTCTACTGCCCAACAGGAAGTAATCCGCCGAACCTACCACCCAACCGAGCCGAAGGTTAAGGTGACCGTTCGGACAAAGAACAAATAATTGCGCGCCCGGGAAGACTCGAACTTCCGACCTCTTGCTCCGCAAGCAAGCACTCTATCCACTGAGCTACGGGCGCATAAGCGACATTAGGAGCGTTGCGACAGTAGCTAGGGGAATGACTGCCTGGGAGTATCCACTGAGCTACGGGCGCATTGCGGAGGCGGTAGGATTCGAACCCACGAGGAGCTTGCACCCCTAACAGTTTTCAAGACTGCCGCATTCGTCCACTCTGCCACGCCTCCATTATCAATTGTACGCCTTGAAATTATAGCGAAAAACTAACCAGATAAACAGGGTTAACCGTGGCAAATTGTAATTGCCCAAATTTCCCTTGTGCCCCGCCGTTTGGCCAGCTTGGCCAGCGCCCCCAAAGTTGAGCCGGTAGTAATAACGTCGTCGGCAATCACTAAATATTCCGGCAATTGTCTGGTAGTAAGTGAAAAAACTTTCCGAACGTTTTTCTTGCGCTTAGCTTTGGTTAATTTGGTCTGGCTCTCGGTCTCTCTAACTTTCTCGAAAATTGTCACGGAATCCAACCCATATTTATCAAACTCTTTGGCGATCAATTCAGCCGGATTGAACCCCCGTTCCCGAGCTTTCTTGCTGGTCATCGGCACAAAAGTAATTTGGTCGAAATTATCCGGCAATAACCTGGCGATCTTGCCGGCCAATTTTTCGCTAATAAATTTTAGGGCGTCGTGGTAGCCGTAATATTTAGAGCTGTAAATTAGCTGCTGGGATTCCGGTAACCGGTACGGGAGAACCGAAATAATCCCGTCCAGCCCCGTTTCAATCTGGCATTTCTGGCAAATCCCCGTGCTAGCGACTTTCGAGCAAATAAAACAGTTCTCCAGGCGAATTTTTTGGAAGCGCTTAAGGCAAGTCGGGCAGAGCCAATCTCCCTCTTGGCCACAGCCCAGGCAGTCGATTGGGTGGATAAGATCGATAATTTTCTTTGTGAGTGTTAGTTTAGACATCGTTACCTTGACACGCCCTCCCTGTAACGGGACAATATAGACATATCATGGCAAAGAAAAACGAACAAATTCAGGAGGAGTGGTTGGAGGAGGAAGAAGAGGGTCAGCTAGCTGTTGACGCTTACCAGGACGACGAGAACGTTATCCTCAAAGCCCCGATCGCTGGCGTTAATATGGAAGATCTGGAGATTTCCATCACCGACGAAGTCGTGACCATTAAGGGTCAGCGTCGCAACGAGACAGAAGTCGACCGCCAAAACTACTTTGTCCAGGAATGTTACTGGGGTGGGTTTATGCGCTCCTACATCTTGCCAGTCTCGGTTGACGCCTCCAAAGCCGAAGCCTTTCTGCGCAACGGCATTCTAACGATCAAAATTCCTAAGCAAGAAAAAACCAAGACCCGAGTTTTGAAGGTCCAGGTTGGTTAGGAAGAATTAAGTAGTAAGAATTACGAATTAAGAAATCGACGAAATCTGGTGGATTTTTTATCGTTATTCTTAATTCATAATACATAATTCTTTCTTATGAATCTTGAATCTCTTCGTGTTTTAAGCGACGCTATTAGTGATGAAGCGAGGGGTTCTTATTATTGCCGGCCTGGTAGTAGTTTTGGTAGCGGTTTTCGTTGTCGTTACCCTGGTTAACCGCGGCAACGTGGTGTCGGAAGATAAAAGCCTAACCGTTTATTTACCCTTTGACGAAGTTAAAACTTACCAGAAAATCTCCGAGCAATTTATTACTGCCAACCCTGGCGCTGAGCTAAATTTTAAGTTTATCGATGCCAAGGACGCTAAAGAATACGAGGCGAAAGTTGTTAACGAAATCGCCGACGGTGCTGGACCAGATATCTGGGTAGTCCGAAGCGATTGGATCCCTAAACACGCCGCCAAATCCCTGCCGTACACTGCTGACAACGAAAATCCCATCGCAAGCGCGAAAACCGTAATTGAACCAGCCTTAGTCGATTTGAATATTTACCAGGGGGAGCTCTACGGTGTTCCGCTTTTTGCTGATTCGTTAGCGGTTATCTATAACGTCGACTTTATTAGAGCAGTTGCCGATGGTGCCTCCGCTTCGGTTGTAAAAACATTGAGCCAGTTTCCTGCTACCTGGAAGGTTGTTCAGGATCAGGCGGCGCTTGTTAGTAAAAAATCCGGCAGTGTTATCACCCGTTCAGCAATTGCCTTGGGCACAATTGAAACCGGTTACGCTCCGGTCGATGTTCTCTCGGCAATGTTGGTTCAAAACGGAGCCAGTGTTCTCAACGACGACGAAACTAAAGTCGCCTTTGATCTAGCTCAGTTCAAAGATGGCAAATCCAGCTTCCCAGCCACCGAGGCGCTGGATCTATTCACTAGTTTTGCACGTTCCTCCAAGAGTAACTACAGCTGGAATAACGACCTCGGCGCCGCTTTAGAGGCTTTTAAGGCCGGTAAAACAGGGGCAATTATTGGTTATTACTCCTTGTTGCGTGAGTTGGTAGATGAGGAACCGTCATTCGAGATCGGTGTTGCCGCTCTTCCACAAATTTCCACTAAAACTGACCGAGTTGATTTCGGGATAACTTGGAGCCATATCATCAATGCTCAGTCGACAGCCCCAGTGCTAGCCAAAAGCTACCTTTCTTACTTGACTCAAGGAGATGTCCAGAAGGCCTATATTGAATTAACCGGGAAGATCGGAGCAGCGCCGTTAGAGCAAGAAGTCTCTGATGATATTAGCAGCCCCGGCTTGGCGGCAAGCGAAGTTTACTGGCCGCAGCTCAAGACCGTCCAACAACTTACCAAAAAAGACTGGCAGAGGGTCGACGAGATTCTCCAGGATACCGTTAAGTTGGTCATTAACTCTAAGGGGTCGCTCCAGTCGGCTATTAACACCGCCGCCAAGCAACTAGAAGAGCTGATTAAATAATGGCCTGGCTCAATCTGCTAGTTGTTCGGGCGCACGCCTATACGATTAATGTACCGATTGCCAGTAATTGCGGCCCCGATGGAATAAAAGGTGTCGTTGACGGCGTGAAGGGCACGGTCGGCAAAACTAAATGCACTAGTTACGGCGGCTTCAGCGACTACTTTTTGGACTTGATCAACTACGCCGTAAACATTGCCTTTGGCTTGGCGACGTTGGTGATAATTTTCGGGGCATTTAAATATGTCACGAGCGGCGGCGACGATACCAAAGCCAAAGAAGGCAAGGACATAATAGTCGGCGCACTAATTGGGCTAGCCCTTCTCTTGTTAATTAAAGTCATTGTTCCACTGGTAGGATTGGAAACGCCATGATTATCGGTAAGGTGTTTGCCCAGATAAACATCGACACAACTCAGAACACTTTCCCGGGCACCAAATTAAGTTTGGATCAACTATTCTCCGGCGGTATTAATTTATTTCTGGGAGCGATTGCCGTTGCCGCTTTTGCCGGGCTAATTTATAGCGGGTTTACATATATAACCGCAGGTGGCGATGCTTCAAAGGCGGAGAAGGCCCGCAAAAACATTATGTGGACGCTACTATCTCTGGTGGTTGTGTCGTTATCGTACGTAGTAATCCGAATGGCTGCTAATTTACCAAATCTATGAAAAGGCTAATTTTTTCTCTACTAACTCTGATAGCCTTGGCTCTTTGGTCGGCACCGGCATTAGCTCAAGATCTGTCAAGTGGAAGTGCTTTGGACAACTTAGACCAGAACGGGGAAAGTTTTTTGATACCAGAGTGTCTTCAAAAGTCCGAACAAGTCAGAACGGCTCCCGCTACCTGCGTGACCGACACAATCACTTTTTACACCAACCTACTCTTGCTGGTTGTGGCGATCGGGGCGTTTCTCTATATGCTCTACGGCGCTTTTCTCTACGCCACCACCTTTGGCGACGACGCCAAAGCCACCCAAGCCAAAAAAGTTGTCACTCACGCCATTGTTGGGATAATTATCGCCGGGATGTCAGCGTTGTTAGTCGCGCTGGTTAAATCTTTACTTAAAGCCTAGCTCGCACCGCCCTTGACAAGTCAGTGTCAGAACATCTTAATATAGCTAAGGAAGCAAACAGGAGGAATTATGAAACTATTTGAACTCATTTCAACAGCGCATGCCCAACTCCCAGGTAGTGGTGGCAACACCAAAGTTGAACGGGACTTTGGCTTAGGTGATTTTAACTTTCTAAACCCATTTAAAGGTTCGAATATTGATAGCGTTTTTGGGAAGATTGTCGGCATTGTTATGATTGTTGCCGCAGTTGTCGCCTTCTTCTATTTAATTGTTTCTGGCTTCCAGTATATAACCGCCGGTGGTGATGCCGCCAAAGCTCAAACTGCTCGCCAGGGAATCGTTAACGCTTTGATTGGTATCGTCGTTATTCTTGTCGCCTACATCGTCCTACGCTACGTCGGTGATTCTTTCTCGGCGCCTTTTTCACCATAAAATAACGCCACATCCGAAATAAACTTAAATACACAGGCGGTTCTCAGACCGCTTTTGTATTACTATCCAACTACCGAGCGGATTTCTTCTTCAGTGGTCAGCCCTTGAGCGACTTTTTCCAAGCCGTCTTGTAGCAACGATTTATTACCGGACTCTTGGAAGTGTTTATCAAACTCACTTAAGGTCGCCTCGCGCTTAATTAGCTCAACGGTCTGGGAATCTGGCTGGTAGTGTTCGGAGATTAATATCCGACCGTGAAAACCGGTGTTATTACAGCGCTCGCATTTGGCGCCGTGACAGTTATCGCAGAGCTTACGAACTAACCGTTGGGCCACCACCAATGTAATGGCATCGGCCAGTAAGTATTTGGGCACACCCATCTGGATCAATCGGGCAAAAGCCGCCGACGAGCTGTTGGTATGGAGCGTACTTAAAACCATATGCCCAGTTAGCGAGGCGTTAACGGCGATCTCCGCCGTCTCCCGGTCGCGAATTTCCCCGACCATAATAATATCCGGATCTTGGCGCAGGGCGGCTTTGAGGGCTTCAGCAAAATCAAAGCCGGCCACGCTGGTCCCCCGGGTTTTTTCTTGTTTCTCTTTCTCGGCCGAGTACTGGGCCTGAACCTCGGTGGCGGGCTGGATCTGGACCTGCTCAATCCCCTCGATTCGATACTCAACCGGATCCTCCAAGCTGACAATTTTTCGATCGGGTTTATTCAACAACTGCAAAACTGCATAGAGGCTAGTGGTTTTTCCAGAGCCAGTCGGCCCGGTGAACAAAATTAGCCCCTCTGGCCGGCTAACGGCGTTAATAATTGCCTGCAAGGTTTCGGGATTGAAGTTAAGCTGTTCGAGCTGAAGGAATTGGTGGTTGGAGAGCAATCGTAGTTCAATCGTCTGGCCGTAGCTGGTGGGCATGGCGTTAACCCGAATATCAAACGGAGAGTCGTTGAGCGGGATCGTCATCCGGCCGTCTTGGGCAACGTGTTGGATGTCTAATTTGATTTTGGCAGCGGTTTTAATCCGGCTCGAGAGTAGTTTGTAGGATTTTTCCGGCAGCTCCAGTGCTGGGACCAGCCGCCCATCGATACGGAAGCGAACGTGAACGGAATTAGCCATCGGCTCAAAATGGATATCCGATGCCTCCAGACCAATTGCCCCAGAAATTAAAGTTTCCAATAGTTCGGTAGTCGAAACCCGGCTAACCTCGTCCTTTAGTTGATTAAGCGAGTTAATCACTTTTTGCTGGTTTTGGCCCTCGCCAGTATGGGCGGAGATCGGCGGTTTTTTGGCTTTGGCAACTAACGTGTCGTAGCGCTCCAGGGCGTAATTTATCGAAGTTTGTGAGCAGATGAACGGCTCAAATTTTACTCCAGCAGCTTTGCCCAACCCTGACATTACTTGCCCAAGTCCTGGGGCAAATGGGTCGGGGGTGGCTACCCGGACAGTTTTGTCGCTCCTTAGAAAGGCGACAATTTTGTACTGATTGGCCGTCTCTTTCGGGATCAAACCAAGAATGTCACCAACAAAAGGGTAGCTAACCAGGTTAATATAAGGGAGCCCTTTCTGGGCAGCAAAAGCGCCTACTTGCTGCTCTTCCTGTTGTCGGTCAAAGTTCCGAACAACAGATTGGAGATCGTTAGTCATACCTACATTGTAGCGAAATCACAAAATATGGCTTGTAACTATTCATTAATAGGTTGGTTTTAGGTAAAATTGAGCTTGCACGGAGAGGTGCCAGAGTGGTCGAATGGAGCTCACTGCTAATGAGTTGTCTGCCGTAAGGCGGACCCTGGGTTCGAATCCCAGCCTCTCCGCCAAGTTTCAAAACAGGACTCAAACCCCTTGACTTTTCTCGAGAAACAGGTATACTACCAGCACACTTTCACAGCCCTCAAAAGTTGTGAAACGCACAGGTTAACATTATGAAGAAGACAGTTATCGTTTCTTTCGTCGTCCTTGCCCTGGTCTCTCTTTCGAGCGCCCAGAGCCCCGAATTGTTCGGGGATTCCCCGGTACCGCCAGGTGTTAAAATGAACACCTCACTTGGGTTGACAGAGTTCGACCCAAAGATCGTTAACCCGTGGTCGTACTACATCTCCAATGAGGAGGTGATGGGGAGAATTGCTTTTACCCACGCCGATCACGGTGCCGGTCTTGGCCCGACGACCCGGGACATCTACAACGAGCTTCAGGACTATCAGTTCCGCAAGCGCGTCGATGTCCAGGAGCTGATGAAGGAATCACGCCGCGCCCAAGGCAACCGCTTTGAGGATAGCGAATTCCGCGTCAGCAAGATCTCTACTGGTGGTCGTCCGACGACCTCCAATACTCATAGGGTTACATTCGCTGGCGTCACTACGACAGTCGAATACGGCTCAACCTACTCCTTCATTGATATCGAGCTCGTTCACACGGTCTCGGGCAAGAAGAAGGTGTTCCGCTTCGAGAACAACTACGACTCGGACAATATCCTCGAGTTCAGTAGCCAGCAGTTCTCCGGCCTGTTCAGTGCTTTCAAGCGCTCAGGTATCCCCAATTTCCAATATGGGGAGAACGGTCGAACCGATCCGGCACTGCGTCGAGGGCTTGTGGGTATCGCCCAGCTCTTTAAGAAAGTCCATAAGGACTACGGCCAAGTCATCACTTGGATGGAGGAAGTTTCTCCCAACAAGTAGTTCTAGCCCTTTCCCCTGCCCCCGCACCAGCTTACTGGTGCGGGGCTTTTCTTTACCCAAAAGCATTGACATCAAGCCCAACCTAATAGAAACTATACATACAGCCCGTTCGGGCGACCTGTAAAAGGGAGTACATTAGATTTAAAAAACAAAAAAGATCCACCTTCGGGCGGGTCTTTTTTGTTGGCTAGATCCTTCATCTTTAATAGCGGAAAGGGTAAAATATAGGCGTTAGCACTCGGAGAGGTCGCATCTCGCTTCCAGCTTGAGCCGACCCCTCCTCGTTAGCACTCGGAGAGGTCGCATAGTGGCCTAGTGCGCCGGTTTCGAAAACCGGTTGGCCCGCAAGGGTCTCGTGGGTTCGACTCCCACCCTCTCCGCAGACAACAGAACCGGCTCAAAGCCGGTTCTGTTGTCTGGGACGATATGGGAGAACCCGTTGCGTTAGGCAACAGGTTAGATAGCGACGAAGCAAGCTTGCGAGGAGCTCTCTGAGGCCTCAAAGAGGCCGATGACTCCCACCCTCTCCGCCGTCGCCTCGCCGTAGCTCGGCTTTGGCGGACAAGTCCGCTAAGCTGAGCGTAGGCGGGAATGCATTGACTAGTGATACACTTTTGATACACTAATCATATGTCTACTATCAAGCCAAGGATTAATATTACTACTGACGAAGACGTTCGACTGGCTCTTAAGGGTGCCGCCAAGCGTGATGGTGTACCCGTAGCTACTAAAGCCGCCGAGCTTATCTTGATTGGCTTAACCCTGGAAGAAGATATAATTTTGGCTAGTATCGCCGATCGTCGCACCGCCCGAGGTGCCAAGTTCATCGATCACGTCGATGCATGGAAATAGGATTCTCTACCACCCCCTCGTTGTTAAACGGGACATCCCCAATCTCGGTAATTCAGCAGCCACGAAAATTCGTCGGGCCATCGAAGCCAAGCTAGTCGAGCGTCCGGAGATCTATGGCTCGCCACTAAGAGGAACGCTTAAAAAATACTGGAAGCTAAGAGTCGGAGACTACCGGGTTGTCTACGAACTGGTGAGGGGCGAAGTTAGGATATTGGTAATCGCCCATCGCCGGCATGTCTACACAATGGCGGACGAGAGAGATAAATATAGACGTTCGCAATCTGCTAAACTAGTTTTATGAAGACCCACACTAAAAAAGCCGACGGCAAAGTGATTGAGATTAACCCGAAAGACAGTATCCACCACGATAAAAACCAACTCTGGTACATCGGCGTTGGGATACTGTTGGTTGGTTTCTTGGTTTTGACGGTTAGCTCCAGAGACTACTTGCTAACAGCCGTTGTTGTTGCGGCGGCGATTGCTATATTTCGCCTGGCCAATCTCAAAATCGAGAAAAAAGACATTGCCTTGTCCGACAATGGTGTCCGTTGGGGCAAAGAGTCTTTTGGATTTCACAGTTTCCGGGCGTTCTGGGTTGGCACTCACGGCGCTGACTACACCGTTTATCTCGACCGGCTTAACTGGCGGCCAACGATTAGTTTTACCATCGAAGAAAAAGACGTCGAATCAGTGATCGACGTTTTAGCCCAAAACCTGCCGTTCCACGCTCACCGCAACACTCCCCTGCCCGATCGCTTTGCTAGGCTGCTTAAGCTCTAGCCAAAGATTAGTTGGCGTTTTAGGTAGAACAGTATTCCAAATATCACCAATATCAGACCAAGCCCGGCGATCCCAAAATTGCGATCCTTACTTTTTTGGGCGGCAACTAAGCTTGTTTGATTGGCTTGGGCGATTTGATATGCCTCGGTTTCGTCAGTGCTAAGGACAACAGTAACTTTTCCCCCTTCGGCAACGCTAACCTCAAACCCAACGGTGGGGCTGGGGCTAGTGGCTTGGGAGTCTTTTTTAGCCCGAACAACCAGCTGATAGTAGCCAGCGGCAATCGGCGAGTTAACGATTAGTTGCCAAGTCCCATCGGCACCGATAATCGGGGCAGGGTATTTTTTGCTGTCGAGCTCCCAATCCGGCGTAATTGTTAGCTCAACGTTGTAGCCGGCCGGCCCAGTGCCAGTAATTTTTATACCCGTCAGAGTCCCGTGGTCGAGATCGTTGCTGTGATCGTCGGTTGTGGTAATTTCGATAATTGCCGGGATTGCCAACGACTGATCGGTTTGAGGGACAACGGTAATTTTAAAATGGGTTGTTGGTCCCCAGCCATCGGAGTTATTGGGGCGGATATGAAAGTAGTAAGTGCCAACTTTGTTGCCCTTAAATTCTACGGCGGTTTTAGTGGTTTTAATTTTGGTTGGCGGGGTGGTTTTATTCTTACTATCGAACACATAGGAATAGCCGTTGGCACCGTTGGACGGAGCTTTCCAGCTTAGTTTAATATCCGGGCTATCGTAGGATTTTTCTTGATTGGGGTGCGTCGATGAGCTGACGGCCACCGATCCTGGTGGCGTTGGCGCAGGAATAATTGTAAAGCTTGTGGAGCCACCGCTAGTGCCAACTTCCGACCCGGAGTAAGCCAGTCGCACACCGCTAACACTAACGTAGCCGCTGCCGGTACTGGTGCCGCGCAGGGTAATAGTGGCAACAGTTAAGGACGATCGGGCGCTGGTGATACCAACAAACTGATTGTTATTGGCCGGCGATTTACCGGGCAGCCAAGTAGCCGAGCCAGCATAAAAAGAAACAATTGTTACCGGACCAACGACCGAAATTTTCCCCTGCAGGCTATCAAACGTTGTCCCACCAGCGAAAACCGAGACAGTAAAGTTACTGCCAGCGGTCTTGGTGCCGCCACCGCTGGCCGATATATAGCCACTACCCGCGGCCAGTGCCGAAGGCGGCAGAAACAAGAATATAGATTCAAGAATCAAGAATAAGGATAAAAGACCCCTTAGCAATTTATATTTAGATGGGAGTGCCAAATCTTGAATTTTGAATCTTAAGTCTTGAATCTTGAATCTTGAATCTTGAATCATTTCTATACCTTATCCTTCATAACTATTAGCTAGCAATGACAGATCCAGCAGATCAACAATGTTGTCTTTGTCGGGATTCAAGTTGAGCGAGGCCTCGTCCTTAACAGTTAGACCCCAGGCATCACTCATCTTAGAGACGTCGAGTAAATCGACTACCTTGTCGCCGTTAATGTCCCCGACTTTCCGGCGGTCAATCGTAATCTTTTTCTGGGCGACAATCGTTGAGCCGTCTTTGTAGTAGATAAAGTAATTCTTTTTAC
>JBBDZM010000016.1:0-7610 GCA_040900165.1 Patescibacteria group bacterium
TCGCAGGGACGGGGAGAATCGTCAGGCAAGAGCCTTCGGAATCTCCCGTCACGCTCATTACATTCGCAGGGACGGGGAGAATCGAACTCCCAGTACGAGTTTTGGAGACTCGTGGTTTACCATTAACCGACGTCCCTAAGCAACTTTGAATACATATTATAGTAAGTTCTCAGCTCCAATGCGATCCTTGCGTCATAATAACGTATCCTAAGACAACCCATATAATTATTTTTCCTGCGCGGCCCAGAATTAGTTTTCAAGTAACTTTTTGAAAACTGTTTTACGGGTATATCGGTTAATTTTGACCAATACGCCTTTAACTGTTGGTCATCGTGATATTCGTGGATATGGATTAGAGCGCGAAACTTTCCTTCGTCTAATACAAACGATTTCCTAAGATTTATTAAGAACACCTTTATCATCTCTGGATCAGAGTTAATAAAAGCAACGCTGTCACTTAATGATTTTCCACCCTCAGCCCAAAACAGTATTGAACCAAGTAACCTATGTAGGGTGTTATCAAACCTGATAGTTTTTAGTTTACTGTAGACATCTTCAGCAATAACCGTCTCTGCTTCCAGTCGCATATTCCTTTTCGTTAACGCCGCCCTTAAACGACCAAGTCGCCTTCTCCCATTTAGACGTACCTTAGCTATTTGTGAAAGCTCGACATCCCGACACCAGATAGATGCAGTTGCCTTAGATATACCTAAATCTTTCGATATTTCATTTAGGGAATATCCTCTGCGCCGAGCATGTTGGACCTTTAATATGAGACTTTTAGGATAGCCCATAGCTGTGTAACCTAAATATGGTGGTTTAGTAAACTACAGTCAATATATAAAATATACTAACTGCGCTCTTACTTGCTCTCTTTGTGGGGCGTCACTTTTTTACAGCGATCGCAAAACTTATTCAGATTAATTCGATCTGGATTATTGGTTTTGTTTTTTTCGGTGTAGTAGTTGCGCTCTTTGCACTCGCTACACTCAAGAGTGATTTGTTCACGATTTTTCTTTGCCATGGTTTTGTATTGTACCTCAAAATTTCTAATTTGTTGAGCCGAGAACGGGGATACTCGCCTTCGGCTCATTCCCCTAGACGTTCTTCGAGCCGTCTTCGGGGATTGAACCCGAGACCTCGTCATTACCAATGACGTGCTCTACCACTGAGCTAAGACGGCGCAGTGCTGGGTGTAGGATTCGAACCTACGAAGGCACGAGGCCGTCTGATTTACAGTCAGATGCGGTTGACCACTTCGCTAACCCAGCCTGGAGCCACCTGTCGGAATTGAACCGACGACCTTCGCTTTACAAAAGCGTTGCTCTACCGCTGAGCTAAGGTGGCTTTCAGCTATCAAATTTTACCAAACATCCCCCTGACAATCCAGGATATTTAGGGTATTAACCGTTGAGCAACTGCTCCAGCAATTTTCGATATTTCGGTGTAACCGGGTCCAGCCCAATCGCCTCGCGGACACTAGCAATCGCTCGGCGCGTGTCCTTATTACCCCAATAGGCCAGCGCCAAATTATAGTGCCGGCTTGGGTTATATTTTTCGAGTTTCACCGCCATCTTTAGTGCCTCGATCGCATCCGAGTAGTTCTTTAGCTCCAAGTAAAGTAACCCTAATCGGGCATATATCTTAGCATCACCGGGGTTATTGGCGGCGGCTTTCAGAAAATACTGCTCAGCGTCTTTGTGCCGTCCTTTTTTAAATAGTTCTTCGCCCTCTTCAAAGTGCGATGATAGCTCCCGTCTGTTGGCGTGAATATCCTCTTTCCAGAAATCGTTTTGGGAGATACCGCCTTCAGCTAGTTTTTGGCGTGAAGGTTTTTTTGAGAGGGATAAACCAACCTTTGGCAGGCGAAGTTTCGATAGTATTCCCATCAACCACCCGCCCAATTGACTACCAGTTTTTCTCCCCAATTGACTAAGCCCGCCCAACGCCGGGTTCTTGGGTGAATAGCGGCGCGCCACCAAAAAGATAAAGGCAGCCAGAGCTAGAAAAAATATCACCTGAATAACCATACTGTTATTACTCAATACCTAACTCTTGGTTCCAGTTCAAGTCCAACCAGTCCAAAGTTAGTTTAGTATTAACGTTTTGCTTGAGTTTTCTAACTGCCCTGTTCAAGAATTGGTGACGCCTTACTCCTGATGGTTGCGATAAATCTATTTGTTTTAATACCTGCTCCAACGCTTCGATCACCCCCGGTCTGTCGAGTAAATAAAGTTGGCCAACATCAAGATTGGTAACCGGATCAAAAACCCGGTTAGCCCGTCCGGATAGTCGTTGGAGCCGAGAGCGCAGAGTTGGCAGCAACGACTCCACCGACCGTACTTGCAAGATAATTGCCGCGTGGCTAGGCGGTTCTTCGATAATTTTTAGCAGGGTATTTTGTGATAATTCATTAAAATTATCGGCGCCGTTAATTACTAGTAATCGCAGCTCCCCGCTGGGCTGTTGTTGAAACTGCAAAAGTACCTGCCGGAGAGTTTTTAGCTCCGTTTCTGGGGCATTAATAATAATTTGGTCAAAAATTACCACTTCCGGGAAGTCTTTTGAGCCCAGCGGCGAGTCGGCTTCAATCACGTAGGACCGCCGAGGTTTTATGTTAAACATCTGCAGTTATTGTAGATAATTCTTTGCCCTTAGCAATTGCTGGAAACTCCCTAACGTGCTAAGGTTTACCGAGATGTACGAAGACAAAGTTCTCAAGTGCAAAGAGTGCGGTAAAGATTTCACCTGGACGGCTGGTGAGCAAGATTTCTTTGCCCAAAAAGGGTTCAATAATAAACCGACTCGTTGTAAAGATTGCCGAAAAACTAACCGTCAAAAAGTCGAAGCCGAATACTTCAAAATCACCTGCTCATCCTGCGGGCAAATCGGCGAAGCCATGTTCAAACCGAGCAACCCTGACGCCGAAATTTTCTGCCGGAATTGCTTCGAGCAAAAAGTTCTCGCTAAAAAATAACCGCCCTAAGCCGCAACGTTAGTTTTGCCAGCTAGCTCTCTGGCAATAGTGCGACGGCAACGGCTGCAAATCATTAGCCCATTCCATTTTTGGACGTTTGGCTGAATTAGCCGCTTAGTTTTATGCTGCGACTTCGGTCGGTTGTATCCAGTTTGGGTGGTTTTTCCACAAATTTCACAAAATAAGACTTTTTTCATCGGTATTTGTACTTGAATAGAAGTAGAACAATTATATACTTAGGGACATGGAAGTTCAAGCGACAATTCTTAGCTCGGCAATTACTGGCATCTCCGTTATTGTCTTAATATTAATCAGTTTAACCGTCCACGAATTCGCGCACGCTTTTGTTGCAAATTTATTTGGAGACCCCACCGCTAAGATGGACGGCCGGATGTCGCTCAACCCGATCCGGCATTGGGATCCCATTGGCACTACATTATTAGTTGGCTTATTAGTTTTACGGATATTTGGCCTATCAGTACCAGTATTTGGTTGGGGCAAACCCGTGCCGGTCGATGAGCGTAACTTTGATAATCCCAAGCTGTACGGATTGCAGACCGCCTTGGCAGGCCCAATGAGTAATTTTATTTTGGCCGTTATTTTAGCGCTGTTTTACCGCTATATTAATCTGCCGGGAATCGTTGGGGCGATTGTCTTTTTGGGAGTTTATTTGAATATTTTTCTGATGTTTTTCAATTTATTGCCGATCCCCCCGCTTGATGGATCGCGACTGCTCCGGCTATTTATCCCCGAACAAACCTATTTTGCCCTGGCTTCTAACCCGCTGTTGTTTTTCGGCGTCTTCTTTGTCGTCTTGTTTTTTCTACTCGATTACCTGGTTCTGGCCAGTAATCAAATAACCGCACTGTTAATTGGGCTCTAACTACCCTTGAAACTTGAGGGCAAATAGATATATTGGCTGTAGTCTTGTACTCCCCCAACAATTCTCACCAGACAATTATCCCCTGTTTGCTTGGAGCGAACTTCGGGACATGGCGCAGAAGGCAAGCGCGTCCCTCACCTTTTACGGAGTGTAGCTCAGTTGGTAGAGCACATGGCTGGGGGTCATGGGGTCGCTGGTTCAAGTCCAGTCACTCCGACCAAAAGGGTGTGAGAAGGTTGTGAGTTCAAATCTCACTGTCCCGACATGGAATTAGACAAACTTACCCCAGACACAACGTTCCCCTATCGCCTTTTTCGCTTTGCCCACAAACGTCAGCTCAACTCGGTTAGCTCTAGTTACTTTGCGATCGTCTCCAAAGACAGCCATCCGGTTGGATTAGTCTTGTCGATCGATATCGATGAGCGTTGGCATCACGCTCGTTCGGCAGCCACAACTTTTTGGCAGATACTAGTGCGGGAATTTAACCATTCGGAGAGTCGATCGACGTTGATTAGATTTGAGGCGGCTCTCAAAGAGCTCAATAAAGCCGTGGTTAAAACCCAAGAAAAAGTCCGCCAGCCAATCTCCGTGGCCGCCGCAATTTTAGAGAGTAATCAAATCCATTTCTCGACGATCGGAACCAGTCGAATCTTGCTAGTTAGATCCGGCAAATTTAGCGATGTCACGTCCGGGCCGGAGAAAGGCGGTAACCAATTTGCCGCCGTCACCAGCGGCGATGTCGATGCCAACGACACATTAATTATCGCCAATCAAAATATTTACGAGTTTTTGGCCGCCGAGCCCGACGAACTTTGGCAACCGAGGGAAATTGATTTGCTTTGCCAAGAGATCCAAAGTCGCGCTCAAAACTCTGAGCAAGCACTCAATTGCCTAATTATGCGCTACGATCCAGATCGTCCAGCCCAACAAACGCTCTACTGGGAAGAAAGCGAAAAACACTATCCGATAAAATTACCCAAATTTTCCCTGCCAACTCTGCCGAAAATTGCCCTCCCCCAGCTGAAACTGCCGACAATACCGCCATCGCTCAAGCGTCTAGCTCTACCAAAATTGTCGCTTCCGACCAACTTTCAGCAGTCAGCGAAAGTGCTCCTGACTCGAGTAAAAGTTATCAAGCCTCGAACATTACTTATTGCTGCGGTTGTAATTGGATTGGCTATCGTTGGCGGAGTGCTTAAATCTCGGTTTTCGGCGGCAGTTAGCGACGAGCAGGCCCCAGTTTCTTTAACCGATCAGTTCGCCGGGACCAGCGGTAATGACACAATTAACTTTCTCAACTCATTAATTACTGATGAAAAAATTGACAGTCTTTCAGCCGAGCAATTGACGGGTATTACCGAAATAGCCGCCCAAAAGAATATCGAGATAATCTTAAAAGACACCAACGTTAATGAGCTTCCTGAAATGGTAGCCAGCCTTAGCCCATTAGATAAATTGCTCTTTCTTGTTGATCAAACTGGCCAGCTCTGGCAGATTAACGCCAGCGGACAACTAATTAAGATCGATCAGCAATTTAAGATAGTTAACCCCCAATCAATCGTTGCTTTTAGTAATAAATCGCTGTTGATTAGCGACCAAATTGGTAATATTTGGCACTACTCCGGCAAAAGCAATGGCCCGGTCGCTCTGGTCCTGCCCTCTGCGCTGTCCAGCGGTAAAAAATTAATCGCCAAGTACGAGCAAAACCTTTACCTATATAGTCAGAGTCAGAACGCCGTTTATCGGCAACCAAATTTTACTAACAGCATTACCACCAATTCGCCGTATTTTGGTTTGGCGGCCATTAGTAATCCACCCCTTTGGGCTTGGACCGTTAACGGTGAGTTCTACGTTATTACCGCCACCCAAAAGCTGGCCGGGATACTGCGTGATCAGGTGGTCTTTAAGCCAAAATCCCTACCAAATTCCACCCAAAGTAGTCGGGTATCAAGCATTGATAGCAATCTTATCGTTGTCGCCAATGGCCACCTTCTCCAAGCCTTCGATAATAGCGGCAAATTAGTCTGGCAGAAATTCTTACTGACCAAGGATCTAATTGGCGACTTGGCCGTTACTACCAACGACCTTTGGTTGAGCGCCGGAAAAGCCGTCTATAAAATCGCTCTTTAGCCCTTGTCGTCGCGAACCATTCTCGACGGAGCGGAGATGCCAACCAAATCAAGGGTTTTTTTAATTGTCAGGCTGGTGGCCTTAAGAATTGCCAGGCGCGACTGGGCGATTTCGGTCGGCTCACCCTGAACCCGGAGCTGTTCGTAGAAAGCATGGAGATCGGTTGCTAGGGCGTGGGCGTAGTGGGTTAGTTTGTGGACCTGCAGATCGCCGGCAATTTCTTCGACTAGGTCTGGGAACTGAATAATTCTTAGTAGTAAGCGACGCTCAATTGGGTGGGATATTTTAATCTTTTCCGGCATAACAAAATCGTCGTTTTTGGAGAACTGGCGGAAAATTGAGCTAATTCGCGCATAGGCATATTGAATATAAAATACCGGGTTTTGGCTGGAAGAAGATTTGGCAAGATTTAGATCAAAGTCCAAGTGGGTGTCGACGCTGCGACTAAGGAAAAAGTATTTGGCAACGTCCAGACCAACGTCATCCAACAGTTCGTCCAGCGGTACATAGGTCCCGGCCCGTTTGGACATCTTAATTTCCTCGCCGTTATCGATTAACCGGACAATTTGGGTAATTACCCAATCGAGCTTACCGCCCCAGGTATATTGATCGCGCAAGATCCCTTCGACAATCATCTCCATTTGTTTGCTATAGGTAAAATGATCGGCACCCAACACATTAATTAAGCGATGATAACCCCGTTGAATTTTGTAAGAGTGGTAGGCAATGTCGGAGGCAAAATAGGTTTCCTGACCATCTTGACGAATCAAGACCCGATCTTTCTCGTCGCCAAATCGGGTAGTCATTAGCCAGGTAGCGCCGTCGGCCTCGTAAACCAACCCCTTAATTTTTAATAGGTCGAGGTTTTTCTTAAATACGCCGGTCGCGAAAAGGGATTTTTCCGAAAAGAATTGATGAAAATCAATCCCACAGCGTTTCAATACTGGCTTAATCATCTCCTCTAAAATAATTACGGCGGCCTTTTCCCCGGCGCCGACAGCATCTTTTTCTTTCACCCGTTTTTTTAATTGGTCGATATATTTTCCCTTATACTCACCCTCCGGATCACCCAAAATGGTCTTTCCCAGCGAGGCAATCTGGGTACCGCGATCGTTGCTGTAGTACTCCCGCATCACCGTACAACCGTATAGCTCCAAAACCCTGGCAATTGCCTCGCCAACAAATGCCCCCCGACCATTGGCCAGTGTCAACGGCCCAGTCGGGTTGGCCGAGACAAACTCGAGCAATACCCGAGTTTCTTTACCAAGATCGCTGCGGCCGTAGGCATCTGGCGACTTAATTATCGTTCGGACAACCTCCAGCAGATACTCGTCGGTGACGGTAAAATTTATAAACCCGGGGGTGGCAACGCTAACACTTTTAAACACCTCGCTCGCCGACATTTCTTGAACAATTTTTTGGGCCAGCATTACCGGATTTTGCTCGGTCTCTTGAGCGGCAACCATGGCAATGTTAGTAGAAAAGTCACCAAAAATCGCCCGTTTAGCCGGCTCAATCGTAAATTTTGGGGGCTGGCCACCGATTGATTTAATAAATGCTTGGCGAACAGCTTGATGTAATTGACCAATAATCATCGCGATCCTCCGGATCGCTCAGAAA
>JBBDZM010000016.1:7710-47969 GCA_040900165.1 Patescibacteria group bacterium
ACTCACAAAATAAATTTTGCTCGTTATCATCTATGATTTTCTCCGAGATAATCATCGCGATCCTCCGGATCGCTCAGAAAACTCACAAAATAAATTTTGCTCGTTATCATCTATGATTTTCTCCGAGATAATCATGTGTGGCTTTCAATCTAATTAACTATTTTTGACCGTTATTGGTCAAATCCGCGTTGTCTGAACTGGTTTTAATTATATAGCCAGTAATCTGCTTATTACAAGCTACCGACCGATGTAGTAGTTGTAGATAAAATCATCGCAGCTATTTGGCGGCCCCTCCACTGGCGTTGGTTCACAAGGCGTGACTCCGCCACCGCTGCCACCGCCACCGCTGCCACCGCTGCCACCACCACCGCTGCCCCCACCAGGTGGTGGGTCATCCAGAACCTCTCTTGCTTGCACTTTCCCGATTATCCCAAGAAAACCAAGAGATATTTGGGGGCCGAAATTTTGGGCAATCTCCCCTCCACAGCCCTGTACCGGACCTGCGAATCTCGTTCCGCCAAAATCCTCGTACCACACATCGCTTAGGCGGCATATTTCATCCCACTGCTCGGTCGTTGGGTCTTTTTCCAGTTTGGCGGCAATCCGGTAGTGCTTGCCTTTAGTAGCGCCCGTGGACAGATTGAAATAATAGACTTCAGTAGCCGTTTTGGGATCTTTCGGGATTACTGAAAGATAGGTGCTGTAGGGATTACAGCTATCAACAGCTGCGCCGTTTAAGTCCTCAACTTTTGTCCAAGGCATCCGGCCAGTGGGGTTAGTGTCCGATATTAACTCCACTCCGGGATAGAAACCAACATCGGCTTGGTTTAAGCAGGTTTTGTCTAGATATCTGGCTTCAAAGCCCTGGGCAATCGCCGAAACATCGGATTTTCGGACTGCGTCGCGAGCCTGCCGTTGGGCTTGCGTAATCAAATAGACCGACAGCGACAAAAGGATGCCGATAATCGCAATAACCGTTAACGACTCAATTAGGGTAAAACCCTGGCGAGCTTTGAGCACAATTTCTTTTTGAGAGAAAAGATTAATCATCTTTTTTCCATAATAGCGAAAAAAAGCGATGTCTACCGATTTGCATCTGCACAGATTTATTTCTTAGATTAACTTTTTTAAATTGATCTTTAACTGTTTCGCCATTAATCCGGACTCCCCCTTGCTCGATTAGCCGGCGAGCCTCTGAGCTGCTCGAAGCCGTCGCTTTGGTAACAATTTGGATTAGCGGCAAGTCGAAATCAGCAAAGTCAATCTCTTCCACTAGCGTACTGCTAACCCTTCGGCTACTAAAGGTGTCCTCGAAAATATCTCGGGCTTGCTCGGCCGCTTCTTTGCCGTGATAGGTTTCGACAATGGCTGTGGCGACTTCGATTTTTGCTTCTTTTGGATGGAGCGTAGACAGTCGATTGACCTGATACTCATCAAAGCCGGCCGCCATCTCGGCGTAGTTAGGAATTAATTCGTCTTTGAGCGACATAATCTTGCCAAACATTTGCCCGGCGGTTTCGGTTAGTGCGATATAGTTGTTGTGGCTTTTACTCATTTTCTTGACGCCGTCTGTCCCAATTAGCCCCTTCATCATTATTAAGACCTCTGGTTTCTGGCCAAGCTTTTTCTGAAGCTCTCGGGCTGTCAAAAGATTCAATCGCTGATCCCAACCACCAATCTCAATATCGGTTTTTAGCTCAACCGAATCCAGAGCTTGAACAACCGGGTAGAGTAGCTCGTGTAGCGAAAGCGATTGGTTGGCTTTGAGTCGGTTAGCAAAGTCTTCCCGCTCAATCAAACTGTTAACCGAAACTTCCGTAGCATAGCCAGTAAACTGACCGAGAGTCATATCTTTTAGCCACGATGAGTTATAAACAACCTCGGTTTTTTCCATATCAAGAATTAACTTTGCTTGATCGAGGTAAGTCTGCATATTTTCCCGTATCTCCGACTCTGCTAACGCTGGTCGAGTTTTGTTTGCTCCGGCCGGGTCGCCAATCGAGGCCGTAAAATCCCCGATTACCAAATACGCCTTATGCCCAAGGTCTTGAAATTGTTTGAGCATCCCCAACACCACGGCATGACCGAGGTGTAAATCTTTCGAGGTAGGATCCACGCCGAGCTTGACGTTTAAAGTCTTTTTTGACTTAAGAAGTTTATGCAGGTCGGTCTCAGTAATCGTTTCAGCGACGCCGATATTTGAGTAGTTTTTTGCCTTTGCCATTTGCCTCGCCTCAGTATATAGAGATATGATTAAAAATGTCTAATATATAGATATGCGAAAAATACGTATCGGCTGGCCGAAATTTCGACTCCCTTTTTCAAACCCATTTGGATTAAAGAAAATTCAAGCTAGACTTTTTAGTAAAAAACCCCGCTCCCCAAAATCCGTTTGGAAGAAAATTGGCAAAGTCGCTCTCTGGGGATTTGGAACCTTTTTGCTGGTGTTAATTTTAATGTTTGCTTGGTTTGCCAAGGATTTGCCCACCCCAGGAAAAATTCGCAACCTGGTGTCAGCCAGCTCCACTCGGCTATTCGACCGAAATCTGAAGCCCTTATATACAATTTCTGGCGAAAAGAAGCGGATCATCGTCGACAAAGAAGACATCCCCGATATCGTCAAGCAAGCCACTATTGCCCTAGAGGACAAAGACTTTTATCACCACCATGGGCTAGATTTCCGGGGAGTAGCGCGAGCAGTTTTGTTTGGTGGTTCGCGTGGCGGTGGATCAACAATTAATCAACAATTTATCAAAAACACCGTTTTATCTAGCGAGCGGACAATTGTTCGTAAAGCCAAAGAAGCAATTCTGGCAATTGAGCTGGAGTTCCTTTTTTCCAAAGACGATATCTTGGCAATGTACCTAAATGAGATTCCCTACGGCGGCAACAACTACGGCGTCGAGGCCGCCGCCAAGTCATTTTTCAATAAGAGTGTCGGCGATCTGTCGCTGGCCCAAGCCGCCACGTTAGCCGCCCTACCCCAAGCCCCGACTACTCTTTCGCCGTACGGCCCAAACACCGACCGATTGATCGCCCGGCGAAATCTCACTCTCCAGCTGATGGCTGATCAGGGTTATATAACGGATGAGCAAGCCCAAAAAGCCCAAAAAACCAAACTAAAAGTTGTCGCCCGACACGATGCTATCGCCGCTCCTCATTTTGTTCTATACGTTAAAGACTGGTTGGTAAAACATTTCACCGACGAATTGGGTGATGCCCAGCTAGCTGAACAAAAAGTTGAAGAGGGCGGCTTAACAGTTGTTACTACGCTCGATCTCAAAAACCAAAAAATCGCCGAAGCGGCTGTCGCTAACTCGGTATCAAGTGGCGCGCTCGCGCGGGCTAGCGCCAGTAACGCTGGGCTGGTTTCGATCGACCCCAAACGCGGCGAAGTGTTGGCGATGGTTGGATCGGTCGATTATTTCCAGGAGCAATTTGGCGCTTATAATATTGCCACTGCCCAACGTCAGCCGGGATCATCGTTCAAACCAATTATCTACGCCACCGCCTTTAAGGAAAAATATAATCCCGCTACTACCCTGTTTGATTTACGGACTGACTTTGGCAACTACATCCCCAATAATTTCGACTCTCGTTTTCGTGGCCCAGTCACAATTCGCCAAGCAATTGGTAACTCGCTCAATATCCCCGCGGTCAAGGCTTTAGCATTGGTTGGCGTCGACAAAGCTTTAGAAACGTCAGAAGATTTGGGTATCACCACCCTAACCGACAAAGATCGCTACGGGCTATCGCTGGCGCTCGGTGGTGGCGAGGTTAAGCTGGTTGATATGGTGACGGCCTACGGAGTTTTTGCCAATAACGGCGTGCTGATGCCCACAACCCCGGTGTTAAAAATAACTGACTCAGATCAGAAAACGCTCTACGATCACAGCGATCCCAAAGACGGCCGGCTCGTCCTTGACCCGCAGATTGCATATCAGATATCCGATATTCTCTCAGACGTCGATGCAAAACGGGCCGTCTTTACTTTTAGCTTGCCCAATCTCACTCTTTCCGATCGACCAGTCGCCTCTAAAACTGGTACCACTAATAACTATAAAGATGCTTGGACGATGGGTTACACCCCGCAGATTGTTACCGGCGTTTGGGCGGGGAATAATGACTTTACTGCAATGAACCGGGTTGGCGGATCTACCGTTGCCGCACCGATTTGGGATTATTATATGGAGCGGGTACACGAAAATCTTGACGTGGAGAGGTTTTCTCGTCCAGACGGTATCGAAGAGATTGCCGTTGATCAGCTCTCTAACAAACTTCCCGTTGAAGGATCAAAAGTGATAACTGACATATTCGCGCGCTGGCAGATTCCCACCGAAAAAGACGATGTCCATGTAAAGGTTAGAGTCTGTAAAGAAAATGGGTTGTTGGCCGGCAGCGACATCCCCGATGAGCTGGCCCAACTTAAAACCTTCGCCTACGTCCAGTCCGAGATACCCGAAAATCCCAAATGGGAAAATCCCGTTAGGGCCTGGGCGCGGCAAAATGGCCTAGATAAGAGACCACCCACCGAAGAGTGCACGGTTTCAGACAGTACCAAACCAAGTATTAATATTACCTCTCCCAGCAATGGCCAGGTAGTATCGGGAACATTTTCAATGGCTGCTTCCGCATCTTCACCTTCGGGAATTAAGCAGGTGGATTTCTATATCGATAACTCAAAAGTCGCTAGTGATAAGAAATCCCCCTATAAAGCTAACTACAACTCCAATAATCTCTCCAATGGAACCCATCAGCTGACCGCTATAGTCACCAGTAAAAAGGGGTCGACTGCTTCCGACACTATTAGTTTTTCAGTTAGCAAGGACACGACTGCTCCAGGCAATGTTACTGATTACATCGGATTTCAGGGAC
This sequence comes from Patescibacteria group bacterium, assembly GCA_040900165.1. Taxonomy (GTDB): domain Bacteria; phylum Patescibacteriota; class UBA1384; order 2-12-FULL-50-11; family 2-12-FULL-50-11; genus BOKZ01. The sequence goes on from JBBDZM010000016.1 coordinate 12,586, forward strand.
CGGGTAATGGAAATGTCACTCTTAGTTGGACCGACCCGACTAATAGCGATTTGGATAAAATTAAGATCTATATCTATCTAGACAGCTCCAACGTCTTAGTCCAAACAATTGAGGTAGACAAAGGCGTCGGCAACTATTTTGCCAGTTCGTTATTGAGCGGCGTTGCCTACCGTTTTACGGCAAGATCTATTGACTTTATCGGTAACGAATCCAGCGGCGTGTCGGTTGTCTTAACTCCTACTTAAACACTTACTTGTATAGCTGGCGGAGTTGGTTGACGGAGTTTATTTGGGTGGCGCTTTGGTACTTTAGTCGCCCAACTTCTTTTTTGCGTTTGGCTTGATCGCTAGCTGGCCTAATCTCACCTAATAGGCCGATCTCTCCCATTGTCACTAATTTATCAGACAGCGGTTTTTTTGTTAGCCCAGAAATTATCGCCGCGACAATCGCCACATCAACGCCGGGATCTTTAACGGTAAATCCCCCAACCACATTGATATAGATATCATAGTTGTAGAGCGGTAAATCGAGCCGGTTTTCCAGCACTGCTACTAAGACGTTTAAACGGTTGGGATCGATTCCTTGAGCGGTTCGCTTGGGATAGCCATAGTTGGTCTTGGAAACAAGGGCTTGAATCTCGATCAGAAAAGCTCGGCTGCCTTCGATGGCAATGCTGAGAGCCCGGCCAGGGACATCATCGCCAACCAGACTGGCGAAAAGTTTACCCGGATCTTCAACGCTCTGAAAGCCGGTTTTCTCTAGCTGCCAAATTCCGACTTCATCAGTCGGTCCGTAGCGATTTTTATCGACCCGCAGTATCCGCAGGCCGGTCCGTTTCTCTCCCTCTAAAAATAGCACCGCATCAACCAGGTGCTCGAGGGCTTTCGGTCCAGCGATTGAGCCCTCTTTGGTAACGTGGCCAACCAGCAAAATTGCTGTGTCGGTAGTCTTAGCGTACTGCGCAAGTCGCCAAGTATTTTCACGAATTTGAACGAGCGAGCCAGGTGTTCCTGGAACTGACTCGTCGTAAATTGTTTGAATTGAATCGATCACCACAAAGTCGGGCTTTTCTTTGGCAATTGCGGCGATAATTCGGTTGATATCACGCTCAGCGCTGATTAACAACGATTTGGAGTTTATCCCCAGGCGTTGAGTGCGCATCGTTAGTTGTTGGAGCGATTCTTCGGCTGAAAAATATAAGGAGCGGTTGATCTTTGCGGCCACCTGCAATAACAGTGTGCTTTTACCAACTCCTGGATGTCCAGACAGTAACACCACCGAACCTCTGACTACACCTGGATCATCGCCGCCCAAGACCCGGTCAAACTCCTCGAGCGAGGTAATCAGCCGCTCAACCTTCTGTTTCGGTAAGTCCGCCACCCCAACCATTTCCGCTGGCAAGGAGTTGCTACTCGTTGCACCAATTGAAGAACTCGTACTTTCGGTTAGAGTGTTCCATTCTTGACAATTAGGACACCGGCCTGCCCATTTAGTAAAGACGGCGTCACAGTTTAAACAGACAAACTGACTTTTTCCCTTGGCCATGAACTTTAGCAAAACATACCCAGTTCAAAGTGGCAACGACAAGACTTCGTCAACGCCGCTCCCAGCCGGCCGAAAGTCTTTAAGTTTAATTTGCAGTGACTTACGGCCATTCCAAATATTTTCCTCAAGATGGCCAACGATATCGATTGTTGATAGAGGGTTATTGAAATATTTCTCAGCTAAGCCAAACCCAATCATATCAATCTGCGAATCCCCCGATTTTACGAAAGCTTTTAGGTGATTCCCCGCCGAGCCAATTTTCCGTGGTGATGATACGCTCATCGAGGATTTTAACACTATTGGCAGTGGGTTACCCTGGCCAAACGGCGCTAATAAATCAAAGACACTTGTTGTTTTATAGTTTAGCTCATGATCGCCAATCTCGGCGTCGATGGTAATTGTTGGCCGCAGCTGGTCTGCTGATATTTTTTCTTGGGCGTCTTTTTTTATTGAATCAACAAATTTCGAGAGATTTTTTTTGTCGAGGGCTATCCCTGCCGCTAGAGTGTGGCCACCAAATCGTTTGAGATGGTTGCTTGAACGCTCAAGAGCGTCAATCAGCGAATAGCTATCGATTGAGCGAGCGCTGCCGGCCACACCCTGATCGGTGATCGAAAGTACAATCGCTGGGCGATTAGTTAACCCAACAATTTTACCGGCAACTAACCCCAACACTCCGCTCGGCCAGTTGTTGCCAGCGATAACAATCAGATGGTCAGATGATTTGTTTTGTTTCCACAACTGTTTTTCGACGTTTGCCAAAACGTTCTTGACCAACTCCCGACGTTCGTAGTTGGCGGTCTCGATTTCCCTGGCAAAAGCGGAGGCTTCGTTGATACTCTTTGAAACTAATAATTGATAAGCTGGGCGATTATCTAATAGGCGTCCACTGGCGTTAAGGCGCGGACCAATAACATATCCAAGGGTTTGGCTGGATAGCTGATCAGGACGAATGTCGGCTTGGCGCATTAGCTCTGTCAGGCCAGGCCAGCGAGTTTTGGCTAAAACTTTTAGGCCGTAATGAACAAGTACCCGGTTTTCCCCAACAATTGGCATCATATCGGCAACAGTTGAGATAGCCACTAAGTCCAGTAGCCATTTCGAAAACCCCACCGTGATCTGTTGAGGGAAATCTTCCTGCAAGGCCACCACTAGTTTATAGGCCAGCGCGCAGCCACATAGGTATTTGAATGGGTATTTTGAGCTAGGTACGAATGGATCGATCACAGCGTCAGCATTGGGAATAATCGATTTAGGAAGGTGGTGATCGATAATTATTACTTTTATTGCGTATTTCTTTGCGAGTGCTACCTCTTCGATGGCTGTTATTCCGGTATCGACGGTGATTAGTAACTGGCAGCTATCTTTTATACCCTCAATCGTTTCCATGTTTATTCCGTAGCCGGTTTTACGTGTCGGTAGGATTACTTGATGCGTCAAGCCCAGTCGTTCGCAGGTCATCGCCAAAACAGCGGCGGCTGGCGTACCGTCGGCATCGTAATCGCCAAAAATTGTTACTGACCATTTTTTCTCGACGGCCTCTCTCAACAACGCTCGGGCAATCGCCATATCCGGTAAAAGGTTCGGGTTGTGAAGATGTTCGGTAAAATCCGGCTCTAAAGCTTTTGGGTCAATTGCACGGATTCGACACAAATGACTAATTAAATCAGTCTCCTTCCTGTCGTAGAGCTTCCATATATAGTCGCTCATTATTTGTAGTAGATGTATCCAGGTGTTCGCAGATCGATATACTTTGTAATCTTTGACGACTTATTCTCCAACGTTTGTGAGAGTAGCTGTGTTTGGATGGAGACTGGGTAGCTGGATGAATAGAGAATCTCAATTGGTTTGGCGGGAAAGGGTAGTTTGTCGAGACGTTTTGATGCAACGACGCCGGGATGAAATGGAGAAATATCGATAAAAAAATTACTTATCACAATTTTTTTCTCGGACAGCGTCTCGGTAATTGATTGATATATATTGACCATTTCCTCACTCATTACTTGTTCGCCAATTTTTACCGGTAGTTTTTTTCTGTCCTCAATGATAGTTAGATCCCCCGAGGAGCTGACCGACCGATATGCCACCCCTACCTTATCGATAAAGTAATCCTTCTGACTGGATTGCCAAATAAATACTGGCGCTCTAAGCTCGGCTGTACAACGTAATTTGTTGGGAATCCCTTTATCGCAGTGAATATCAATAACCTCTACGGAACTTTCCCTTATTTTTTCAATGGTCACTGCTGTGGCCGAAGAAATAATTGACTTCCCTTTGAGGGTATTCAGCTGATCAATAATCTCCTGATTATTAATGTTATTTAGCTCAACCGAATCTATCTGAAAAACTGGCAATCGGGTTAGGAAGTACCCCCCGACGACGATTATCGTCACTACTATCAGCTGCTTAAACTGACCTCTCTTAGATTTATCAGTAACTGGGGGTTTGTATGAAGAAAAAAATACTTTCGGCGTTCGCCTAATGCTCATCATCCTCCTGGTAATAACCAAGATACGTTATCCGGGGGTGGTTCTCAACTCCACGTTGTTGGATTTTTTCGCCAAGCATTGTTAGACCTTGGCGAACTTTGCTTGGTGTTGATGATCTCTTAACCATCAACCAATCTCGCTTATTATCGTAGGCCAAACCCAATATTTTTAACTGTTTATTAAATTCTCTACCGATCTCAATGTCTTTAAATTCGCCCGAGAATACATTGCCCAAGACTGGTGCCGGAAATCTGGTTGAACGATTCTTAATTGCCGATAGTCGTCTAATAATTTCCTGTTGGCTAAGCATTGCTAGTTGCACGGTAACTGTTAAAAGTACCGGCGGAAAAACCAGATTGGCAGAGAATAGTGAACTAATCAATTTGCTCCCAAGCTCTCTAGCCTCAAGCGTCCGGATTTTTAGTAAATCGGGATCGAAGATACAAATCTCCCTAATATAGCTAAGAAATTTCCAGTTAGATGACTGGGCGTTGGTAATAGTTGCGCCACCGACTGTTCCGGGCACAGTTACTAATAACTCAATTCCGCCCAGCCCCTGTGATGCCATTGAATTTACCAACAGGGCGTTGTCGACACCGGAGTCACAAACAACTCGGCTCGAGTTATCCAGCCGGAATATGTTTCTCGTCGAATTCTTAATTATTAAGCCCGGGAATCCCGATTCGCCGATTAGGGTAGCTGTACCAGCGCCGATTACCCGATACGGTCGTTTGTTGGCAACGGCAAGCTTCGCCGCGTCCACCAAATCAACAACTGTCAGGGCGTCAACAAATAAGCTACTCACTCCCCCCATTCCCATTGGCATTACCTCCGACAACGGTTGGTGATCGGAGAACTTTCCCCCAAAGCGATCTCGGAATATATCGTTAACACTCTTAACGGGGTAGTTTTTCATATATTTTGTAGACGTCTCCTGCGCCTACTAGTAAAACGACATCCCCCTTTCCGATACTTCCCTTTAAATACGTGGCCACATCTTCCAAACTAGAGCGAAACTCGACGTCATTTTTGTATTTTCTAATTTCGTTAAGTAGATCTTTGATTGTCACAAACCCGGCTTTCTCCCGGGCTGACGCCCAGATATTTAGGATTATCAGCCGGTCCACCCCCACTAAAGACTTGGCAAATTCCTTGAGAAGTTTGTCGGTCCGACTGTAAGTATGGGGTTGAAAAACTAATGTAATCTTTTTGGTCGGGAACCGTTTTTTAGTGGCATCAATTAGAAACTTTAGGGCAGTGGGGTGGTGGGCGTAATCGTCGTAGATAAGAGCGCCGTTATACTCGCCTAGAAACTCAAACCTTCTTTTTGGCCCCGGAAAATTACGCAGAGTTTTGGCAGCGCTCTCTACTTTTACCCCCAATTGCTCGGCCATCAGGATTGCGGCCGTTGCATTCAAGACATTGTGCCTACCCGGGGTTAGTAGTTCAAATGGCCCGATTTTGTTATCCGGGCCAGTGATCGTGAAAGTTGTTTTTGCCCCTTCGCTTAAATCAGTAATTAGATACTTTGCCTGTGATTCAAAGCCATATGTAAAACATTTTCGGTCAGCCAAGCGTGAGACCAACCGGCGGACCAGTGGCCAATCAGTGTTGGCAACAACGATCCCTCGGCGAGGGATTTTTAACGACAGTTGATAAAACGCCTTATACATATGTTCCGCTGTTGGAAAAACGTCGGGATGGTCGAGCTCGATACTGGTTACAATTAAGTGTTGTAGCGGGTAGTCTAAAAATTTCGGCTGCATATTGGTTTCTGATTTCTTATACTCATCGGCCTCTACTACAAAGTACTGCCCTTCGCCAACGTGAGCGTTGCTATCAAGCCCGGGGATATCGCTAGTCCCAATGGCATAGCTAGGTGAGAACCCAGCGTCTTGAAGAATTAAGGTGAGCATCGAGGTGGTGGTAGTTTTACCGTGAACGCCAGACACACCCACTCCAACGTATTCTGCCATTATCTTTCCTAGTAGCTCTGACTGGGTCATCACCGGCAATCGTAGTGATTTGGCCGCCTTGACTTCAGGGTTATTCGTACCGTAAGCGGCACCAATAACAATTAAGTCCGGTTTAGAGCCCTTGATATTTTGAGCGTCGAAACCGTTGAAATACTTAATGCTGTGCTTATCCAATAGTTGGTCGGTAATAAAAACTTCATTTACGTCACTGCCGGTTACAACGTACCCCTGCTCTTTGGACATAATCGCCAAACCGGCCATTGCCACTCCCTTGATGCCAACAAAATATATATTTTGGTAGTCCTTATTTTTGGGCATCAGCAATTATGCTCATAATGTTTGCGAGCGAGTTAGTCGAGTCGAAGTAATTTTTTAGATTGCTACCAAATTCAGTTAGTTTATCTTTGTCGCCAAATAGCTTGTTGATATCTGATAGAAACTGGTAGGAAGAGAGCTGATATTGTTGCCTGACAACCGCTGCTTTGGCCGCCTCTAGGTGCTTGGCATTTTCTTGCTGGTGGTCGTTGGCCGACCCCGGCAGGGGGATTAAATACAGTGGTTTGGAAAACAGGGCCGCTTCGGCAGCCGTTGTTGCGCTTGAGCGAGCAATTATTAGATCGGCCGATTGATAGTAATAGGGCAGCTCCCTATCAATAAACGAATAGGGCTTATAGCGGGTTGATAAATCCGGGGGTAGGTGTTTTTTGATCTCGACAAAAGTTGAGTAGTCTTTTTCGCCAGTTAAATGAACAATGTCGTATTTGGCCAGTATCAAATGCAGCGACTGCTTAATGTATTGGTTGATGGCAGTTGATCCCTGACTACCTGGCAGAACTAAAATTAGCGGTCTAACCTTTTTGGGCGAGCGGAGCGTCGCCGATTGACGAAGTGATCGGCGAACCGGAATACCAACTTTTTGAAATCGGCGATCAGCGTTAGGGAAAACTGCAACGTCAAACGCCGTTAAAACTTTTACGGCAAATTTGCTGCCAATTTTGTTAGCTACCCCCATTACCGAATCGGATTCGTGAACAATAACTGGGCAGCCAACTACCCTGGCTGCGTAAAGTACTGGTAAGGCAACGTAACCGCCCTTACTAATAACCAACTGGGCATCAATTTTTCGCAGAATCCTGACCGCCTGAAAAAATCCTCTAATTATGTTGGAGATGTCCACTAAATTATTAATAATACTTAACGGCGAAACATAACGGCGCCATTTCCCGGCGTTGACCGAGATAAAATTCCATCGATGGGCGGTAATTATTCTTTGCTCCAAACTGTTTTCGGATCCAATATAGACAAACGGAACATTCTTCCCCTGGAGCTCCTCCCCGATCGCCACTAGCGGGAAGATATGCCCGCCGGTTCCGCCACCAACTAAAACTATCACGCCGTCTTTTTTCATCGCCGCTCTCCAGAAATATTAGTCAACAGCCCCAACATTGCCAGACTGGCAATTAATGAGCTGCCCCCATAACTAACAAACGGCAGAGGTAATCCAGAGAGTGGAATAATATTGAGCATCCCTCCAATGTTTATCAAGGCCTGGGTAATTATCAAGACCGACACCCCCGTTGCCATCAGTTGGGCAAAACGGCTGTTGGCTAATTGTGCTGCCACAAAGCCCCGCCAGCTCAAAACAAAAAATGCTAGTAGGATAATTAAGGCCCTAATAAAGCCCAGTTCCTCGGCAATTATTGCAAAAATTGAGTCGGTATAAGACTCTGGCAGATATTTGTATTTACTAATCCCTCCTCCAAAACCTTTCCCCCACAAACCACCGCTTCCAATCGCAATGATTGCTTGCTGTGAGTGATAGGCGGCTCCCTGTATATCCCGGCTGGCCGTAGTTTCGTTTAGAAAAACATTTAGTCGGGCAAACCGGTACGGCTCAACCACAATTAACGCGCCTATCGCCATAATTCCCACTGCCACAAGCGCTATTACGTGCGAAAAACGCGCTTTAGCCACGAAAAACATTGCCATACTCGTAATTGCGATGGCCACCAAGGTATCCAAATCCTTGCCCAGGGCAATCAGTAACAGGACCACTCCCAGCACAATTGAGAACGGCAGAAGACCAGCTTTGAGTGTTTTGAGAGACTCCCCTTTAACGGCAAATAGCCCAGCAAAGTAGATAATCAAAAACAACTTAACAAACTCCGATGGTTGGAAGCTGAAAAACCCAACGCCGATCCATCGATAAACGCCATTTATTTTTCCGCCAATAACCGGAAAGAAAACCAAAATCAAAGAGATGATAGCGATAATTAATAGAGTCCCTTTGTTATCAAATAGCTTTTCGAGTTTTACCTTGCTGAAATAAAAAAAAGCCATCATGCCAATAACCCAAGCAATCAATTGTCGGACAAAGAAATGATATTGATTATCAAACCGGTCAGCCGCGACGATCTGCGAAGCCGACAAGACCATTATCAGCCCAACTATTGATAGACTCACGCCGATCGTCGGAATCAACGGATCGATCTTTTTTCTTAGTTTAAGAGAGTTCATGGATTAATTTGGTGAATTTTTCTCCTCGTTCGGCGGCATTTTTAAACATATCCTTGCTGGCACAAGCCGGGGACAATAAAACGACATCTCCCGAGTTGGCTTGTCTGAGGGCTGTTTCAACGGCATCCTTAAATACACTAAAGCCAGTTAGTCTACTAATTTTTGGCGCAAATTTCTTGAGCGATTGTTCAATATTGACGGCTTCTTGACCAACCAACACTACCGTTTTAACGCTGGAGCTCTCAATCCTTTGGGCTAGCTCAGAAAAATCGGCTCCTTTTGACGATCCACCAAGAATTAAGATAGTTGGCTGGTCGGTATACGCCGACAAGGCGGCAATGGTGGCGTCGGGCGCGGTAGCGTAGGAGTCATCGACGTATTTAACTCCACCAAAAACTCCCACCTCTTCCATGCGGTGGGGCAGCGGCCGAAAGCTACTTAAACCCTCCAGCATGTTTTCAACAGAGATTTTTAGGATGTCCGCCACTGCACAAGCAACTGCGGCGTTATGGAATAGGTGGTCGCCCCGTAGCTTAGTTTCTTTAGCTAAATCAATTTCTGTTTGACTGATTCGTAGAACTCCCCCTTCGACAAAAACATCAGCTTTCGTTTTGGCGGAGACGCTGATTTTTTTAGCAGCCGCGCTCTGGCCGATTTGAGCCGATGCTTGGCTGTCGAGCGAAAAAACGACCGTGTCGTCAGGTCCTTGATAGGCGGTAATTTGTTGCTTGGCGACAATATAGCTCGGCAAGTCTTGATGGAAATTTGGGCTACGCTCTGACAATGGCTGAAGATGATCGGCGGTAATAGGCAAAACCACCGCAATATGGGGGGAGTGGGCGACATCCTCCAATTGGAAGCTCGACACCTCCATCACTATTAACGTTTCTGGTGTCAGTCGATCCCAGCTATCAAAAATTGAGTTGCCAATATTACCGGCTAAAATAACTGGCTTACCCGCGGCTTTTAATATTTGTGTAATCATCGACGAAGTTGTCCCCTTACCTTTTGTACCGGTGACGGCGATAACTTGCTGGCCTTTCATTGAAAAAATTAAATCAACGGCAGACGTTAATTCCGGCCGGCTTTGGGCATTAATTAAGGCCTGCTCGACCACTGCCGTTGGTAACCCTGGCGAGCGAAACAAGAAATCGTATCCGGCTATATCCGACAAGTAATGCTCACCGGTAACTAGTCGGATATCACTGTCGAGCTCTTCTAGCTCATCGCTACGATCACAGACGGTTACAGTCGCACCAGCTTTTTTTAGGTGAGAAATTAAGCTTATATTCTCCGTTCCCGCGCCAAGCAACGCCACCGATTTACCAGAAAAATCCGACCAATCCATACCTACAGTATGCCCTTCATTCCTCTCCAAAAACACCCCTTTAACGGCTAATTAAAAAGACAAACAATCCCAAAATCGATGTCGCTGCCGAAATTACCCAGAAGCGCATGGTGATTTTTGGTTCCGGCCAGCCAATTGCCTGAAAATGGTGATGGATTGGTGCCGAGAGAAAAACTTTCTTGCCTCGGAATTTCTTGGAGAGTATCTGAATAACAGCCGAAAAGCCCTCAACATAAATCATCAGGGCAATAATCGGCAGAATTAGAACAGTGTCGGTTAGAAAAGCTAAAACACCGAGTGTCATCCCCAGTGCCATCGCTCCAGTATCGCCCATAAAAAACCGGGCAGGATAAATATTGAACCACATAAACGCCAGCAGCGATCCAAGAATTGTTCCACAGAATGCGGCCAGCTCCGGCTTACCCTGAATTAAGGCAATTATTCCAAAGGCTCCAAAGGCGGTAGCCATCATTCCGCCGAGCAATCCATCTAAGCCATCTGCTTCGTTAGCCGAGAATGTTGTAAAGACGATCACCACAATAAACAGCGGTATATACCAAGCGCCGATTTCGAAAGTCCCTAATCCAGGAATGGTTAAAATATTCCAGCCAAGTTTGTAGAAAAACCAGACCGCACCAATTGCTGCCACCAATAAATACAGCAGTAGCTTCCAACGGAACCTCAATCCCCCAGAGTTAGGACCGACACCATTAATGTTCATTAAGTCGTCGATCGCACCGACAATGCCAGTAGCAACCAATACAAACAACGGCAGATAAGTTTGAGCTCGCGACAGATTCATTAGCAGTGTAATCACGGCGGTAGTTGTCCAAATTAGCAGACCACCCATCGTTGGGGTGTTTTCTTTGTGCTTGTGTAGGGAATAAAATATCGGCGCCGTTTTTTCGTCAAAGCCTGTCTGGCGGATCCGTTTGCCTAGTCGGTTTTTATATAGAAAGTCGGTAAATAGCGGTGTCCAAAGAATTGCCACCAAGAAAGACAGGCTAGAAAGCCAGAAAGTTTTTGCTAGAGCGAAATGCGCTATGTCGTTAAATCCCATGATTGACAATTCCTTCAACTATTTTTTCCATCCGAACCCCTCGAGAGCCCTTCACTAGAATACTATCTCCTTCTCGAATATAGGTAAAGATTCCTTGAGCGGCGAGCTCACTGTTGGGAAAAATTTTGGTTGGATGATAGTTTTGGGCCATATCGCCAACGCCAATCACCACATCGGCAACTTTGCCCGCTTTTTCACCTACTCTTTTATGTAATTTTTCCGCATCCTCTCCCAGCTCGAGCATTGTTCCTAACACCGCAATTTTTCTGCCAGGAGACTTTGCCAAAACATTGAGCGCCGCTTCCATCGAAGCCGGATTGGCATTGTATGAGTCATCAATCAAATGATATTTATCCAGTTTTTTTATCTCAAACCGTCCACTGGCGGCAATCGGTTTTGACAGCGCCTGTTTAATTATTTCATCATTAATCCCAAGGACTTTGGCGGCAGCACTAGCAAAATTTCTGGCAATTAGCTCCGGGACGGTATCAACCTCAACGATTTTTTTGGCAATAATCTCCGTTCGGTACTGACCAATATAGCTATCTTTCTTGTTGATAATAACAGTGCCCTCGGCTTTAACAGCGGCCACTAGCCGCGATTCGTCTTGCGCAACTTTCTCCATCGATCCATAATTAGCAACGTGGGCTTCGGTGATAATTGTTAACAGCGCCATATCTGGTGGCAAGGTTCCCACTAATTTCTCAATGTCGCCGGGCTGGTCTGTCCCATACTCCAAGATCAAGTATTTTGGTAGTTTTGAAAAAAATCCTTTGAGGATTGCCATTTTAAGGATCAATATCCACCCAAAAATGCCGATACGTTGTTTGTGAAAATCTACATTGAAACCCAGTGCCGCCAGCGGGACGCCAATAAAAGTATTGAGATTACCGTAACCAACTCGCACTTGGCCAGGAAAAGCTAATTTTAGTACCTCGCCTAAGATTACTTTAGTTGAGGTCTTAGCTATCCCCCCGCCAATAGCAATTATATACGGCTTGTCGATTGCCACCCGGCGTTTAGTTGCCCACCAAAGGATTTTTTCTCGTGTCCCCATCAGGCGCAGTGTAGCATTACTACTATCTCAAGCGAAAATAGTTAGCCATCCAGTCGCCAATGATTTGAAAGGTTGGAGCGGCGGAGGATTCGGCGAATTTGACAGTTTTTGGGTCGTCCAATCTTACGACCATGACATATTTTGGATTATTAACTGGGAATACTCCCGCAAAAGTTCCGATGTGTTTATTTTCATCGTAGCCACCACTAGCGGAGGCTACTTCGGCCGTACCGGTCTTGCCACCCACTCTGACCCCCGAGATTTGTGCCTTCTTACCGTGGCCATTGAGCACTACTGCCTCGAGCATTTTGAGGATGCTTTTTGATGTCGATTTTTTTATTACTTGCTCGCCTTGGTTATATTGAATTGGCTCAATCGTTTCACCGGAGATTGTACCGGCAACTAAGTGCGGATAAACTGATCGGCCTTCGTTGGCCAGCGTTGCGTAGGCGTTAGCCAATTGGATAACCGTTAGCGAGAATCCCTGACCAAATGCCGCCGTCGCACTTAATGTTTCGTTCCAGTCTTTTTGTTGGTGGATAACCCCAGTGCTCTCACCAACTAAACCCAGGTGAGTTTTATCGCCAAAACCAAACTTTTGCAGGTAAGAATATTGGTTGGGAATGCCAATTTTTTTACTAACCCAAACCATCGCAATGTTATCCGAGTTCTGTAAAACTTCCGTCATTGTCTCCTGGCCGTAAGTTTTGTCTTCGGCATTCTTTATTTCATAGCCGCCCACTTTCACACTCCCTCCAAACACCTGGGAGGTGGTGGGCTTGACTAAACCCTTATCCAACGCAATGGCCATTGTTATCGGTTTTACAACACTGCCAGCTTCGTAGGCATCCGAAACACTCGGCGTCAAAAACTTCCTCTGATCACTTGGCTTTAGCTTTGAATAGTTGTTTGGGTCGTATGTCGGTTGGCCGGCCATCGCTAAAATCGCGCCGGTTTTTGTCTCCATAACGACAATCGACCCTGAATCAGCTTTGTAGTTTTTTATCGCTGTTTGGAGTTGGCGTTCAACAAAATATTGAAGGTTATAATCCACTGTTAACAACACGTCTTTGCCAGGCTCTGGTGTGTCGCCACTAAGAATATCGATCAACCGGCCAAATGAATCTTGTTTGGCTTGCTCGCTGCCGGCAACACCGCGCAAAACTTTATCGTAGGCGGCTTCGATACCGTATTTACCTTGACCATCGGCACCAACGTAGCCCAATATCTGAGCAGCAATTGCCGCCCCCTCGGTGTATACCCGGACAAGTTGCGGCTCGACGTAGACACCCCGAAACTCGCTATTGATTATCTGATCGGCCTTAGTCCGGGTAAGACCTTTGATAAGTGGCGGAACGTAAACTCGGTCGTTATTTATCTTGGTAAAGATTTCTTTCTCTGATAACTGTGGGACTAGCTTGGCCAACTCTGCTGCTAGAGCTTCTTTATTTTTCACTTGCTGGGGTGCCACTAGCAATTGGTACTCTTCCTCGCTAGCCGCCAAGGTGTAGATTTTTCCATCCTTATCGCGCACTAGTATCTGACCGCGTTGGGCCTGCTGGACTGTTGTCGAAGTTGACTGTTCTTCGGCGGCACTGGCGTATTCGGCGTGCTGGGTTACCTGGACACCAAACAGTCTAAAAACAAAGTACCCAAAGATAAAAGCAATTAAAGAAGCAACGATTAATATCCGGGTGCTGGCTGTTGGCTCGCCCTGGACATTAAAGCGCATTAATTGGCCTGTTGTTTGAGTGTTAGCACTTCCGTGTTATCGCCAATCGGAACCAAACCCTTTTTCTGCGCCGATGATTCAAGATTTTGGAGCGACCTGATGCGGCTATCGTTTATTTTAAGTGTTGAGAGCTCCTGATCAAGAGTGTCTTTCTGGTTTTTTAATTTACGTAACTCGATTGCCGAATCCGCTCCTTGAGCCGATTGAATTAAATAAAATAGTGAGAAAACCGCTAGTAGCGCTAAAACAGCGTAGCGAGCGGTCGTTGGCCCAATTCGAAAAACACTTCCAGATTTGTAGGCTTGTCGGCGTTGAATTTGCGATTGTCTTAGCTGCATATCTCTCCAATTAGATTCAGTGTTATTCATCCAGGTCCTGGGTGAATAATTCTGCCCCTAAATCACTGTTTTCGGCCGGCTCGCAGTTTGGCGCTGCGACTGCGTGGGTTGCTTTGCTGTTCGTTGGCACTGGCCATGGTCGGTTTCTTGGTCAAAATGTTAAATGGGCTGCCCTGGAAGAATTGCTTTACGACCCTATCTTCAAGCGAGTGGAACGAGATAACAACCATTGCTGCCCCCGGCTTCAAGCACTCGGCAACGCTACTTAACCCGCCCTTTAGAGTGTTCAGCTCGTCGTTGACGGCAATTCTTAGGGCTTGGAACAGCGGCGCTAATACCTTCGGGTTATCCGTCCCCACATAGTTGACAAAATCCTCCGTTGAACGAATTGGTCGAGTCCGACGCTCGTTAACAATCCTCACGGCCAGCTTTTTGGCATAACGGTCTTGGCCGTACTCCCTAAACACCCGCTCGATCTCCAGCGGGGAGCTTTGCATCAGCAGCTGCGAGGCTGTTTGTCCGTGTCGGTCATCAAAACGTAGATCCAATGGTTCGTTGCGACTGAAGCTGAAACCCCTCCCTGATACTTCCAGCTGATCAGACGACATCCCTAAATCTAGAACCGCTCCATCAAAACATTGGCCAAGGCTACTCACTTCGTCGAACGACAAACAGTGCCACTCTAATCGACCAGGAAACTCCTCGTTGAGTTGGTTGGCAAATCTTTCCACACTTGGGTCTCGATCAAGAGCAATCACTCTACCATTAGGGCTGGATTGCTTAAGGATCTCCCGACTGTGTCCGCCGCCACCGAAAGTAGCGTCTAGATATACTTTCTCTGACGTTGGCTTTAGCAGATCTATCGATTCTTCCAATAGAACGCTTAGATGTTTTGATACTTCTTCCATGCTTTTTCAGGTACGTTCTTTGTTACAATTTGGCCAGTAGCAGGGGGTCGCAAATTGGTATGTATGTCGAGCAAGGCGTCCCCTCTTATAAACAAGAGCAAGACAAAACTCGACACCCCTCCTGAAGCGAATTCAGGACCCCTTGTCTCATTGAAATAAATTTCAACTTGACGGACCCCCCGCATCTGGTCACACAAAATTTGGTTGGAGACAAATTTGGCATCTTAAATACCCCACTCGGCTAGATTGTCGGCGTTTTCCGACGCATTCGATTCTGAACTGTCGCTGTATAGCGACCATGCCTTTTTGTCCCACAGCTCGACACGGTTTAGCACCCCTGCGGCTATTACTCCGTTTTTCAGGCCCGCGTAATCACGCAGGTAAGCCGGCAATACTGCCCGGCCCTGTTTGTCGAACTCCAACTCCATCGCTCCGCTTAGCATCAACCGGCTAAACGAACGAGCGCTAGAATTGGCGATCGGCAACTGGGCTAATTTCTCTGTCATCTTCTGCCACTCCTCTTTAGGATAAACAAACAAGCAGGCGTCCAGACCCTTGGTAACAATCGCGGAGGACCCCAGTTCGGAACGAAACTTGACCGGCATTGAGATGCGGCCTTTCGAATCCAAATTGTGATTGTATTCCCCGATGAACATTTTCTTGTTTGATTCCTTCCTTAGTAATACTCTCGACCTTTGGTCGCAGTTGGATTGGATTGGTTTTGAAGTTATCCACGTTGTTTTCCACTTTTCCCCACTTCATTCCACTTTTTTCCACTTGCTGGGATTACACTACGAATATAAAAAAGGCTTGTCAAGTGTTTGGGGAAATCAACAAAAAGAACCGAGGAAACCTCGGTTCTATAAAAAGTAGTTGATTGCAATGATCAGGAGAAGGGCTGCGCCGAACGAGAACGCTAGCCACAAAACCGTCCGGGCAAAGCTAAGCCAATACCGGCCGTGTGTATAGTTGAGACACTCGGCGTCAACGATCACCACCCCACAGAGCGCCCAAAGGACGACAAACAACGGACAGGCAAGCAGGATGGCCATAAAAGCCCTGGCCACTGTCGGTGCCGCTGCAATCGTCTCCTTCGACAATTCATAGACATACCAACCGGCCAATACCGAAAAAAGTATGACCGATGCGGTCCATAAGACCTGGCTAAGGACACTTCGTTTCATCATCGTTTCACCTGGAAATGTGCTAGACGTATTATCCTGCGAAACCTCTCCGGGTTCAAGTATTGAAAAATAGCCGTAGATTCTATACGATACTTAAACTTTGGTCAGTGACGACCAAGGAGTACATGACAATGGTGTCTGACAACAAACAAACCGCCTTCCTCGAAAAGTTGATTGAAGATGTCCTTAAAGCTCATGATGAAGCCGATCTGGGCGTTGCCCAGGAAGCGCTCCAAAGTGCTGTCAACGAAATTCCCGAAGACGACCGCCGGAATATCATCACCTTGGTAGCCGGCAAAAATTTGGAACAGCTCCTAGCCCGTTTCCATTTCTGAATTTCTACGGCCGCGCTTCCAGCGCGGCCTTCTTCTTATACGTCAGCAAGTTTCAGCCGCTCCTGCTTCATCGAATCGCGGTCGCGGGCAGTCACCGTGTCATCTTCAGCGGTTTGAAAATCAATTGTATAGCACACCGGCGTGCCGATTTCATCCTGGCGGCGGTAGCGCCGGCCGATTGAGGCGGACTCATCGTAGTAAACGTGTTTGCCTTGTGCTCGTAGTTTTTTCACCAATTCGTCCGCTTTCTTTATTAGCGGCTCCTTTTTAATCAACGGCAGCACCGCTGCATCGTATGGGCTTAAACGTATATTTATCCCTAATACCGTTTCGGCCTCGCCTTCGCCTTTACGGCCTTTTTCGTGATACTGCCAGGCATCCAGCAGAATCGCTAGCAACGCCCGGTCTACCCCGCCGGATGGTTCAATTACCCAGGGGATTAATTTGTCTTTGGTTTGCTCATCGAACACCGACATATCTTTGCCGGAGTATTTTTGATGTTGGGTTAAATCGTAATTGCCACGATTAGCGACACCTTCCAGCTCGCCCCAACCCCAGGGGAACTTATACTCGATATCGGTCGTCGCCTTTGAGTAGTGGGCCAAATCTTTTTTGGGGTGTTTCACCAGCCGCAAATTTTCTTTTTTAACGCCCAAATCCAAATACCACTGCAACCGCGCTTCCACCCATTTATCAAACCACTCGTCGGCATCTTTTTCGTCGCGGACAAAGAACTCCAGCTCCATCTGTTCAAATTCCCGGGTGCGAAACGTAAAGTTGCCTGGCGTAATCTCATTGCGGAAGGCCTTGCCAATTTGGGCAATACCAAACGGCACTTTCTGGCGAGACACCTCGTAAATTTGTTTGAAATTAACAAAAATCCCCTGGCAGGTTTCTGGGCGCAGATACGCGGTAGCGGCGTCTTCCTCGACCGGCCCGACAAATGTTTTAAACATCGTGTTGAACTGTTTTACTTCGCTAACTGGGTTGCCTTCTGGGCTTTTGGTCGGGTCTTTTAGCTCGTCGGCTCGGTAGCGTTTGTGAGTTTTTAGGTCTTCAACCAATGGATCGGAAAAATTCTCCAGATGCCCTGATGATTCCCAGACTTTTGGGTTCAAAATAATCGCCGAATCCAGCCCGACAATATCGTTACGCTCGTGAACCATGGTGCGCCACCAATGGGCTTTGAGTCGATTTTTCATCTCCACGCCAACCGGGCCATAGTCGTAAGTGGAACCCAGTCCACCGTAGATCTCCGAAGCCGGCCAAATAATTCCTCGGCGTTTTGCCCAGGAAACGAATTCTTCCATCTGTTTACTAGATGAAACCATAACTAGATATTACCGCAGTTACCCAGAAAAACCCAGATAAGTGTCTAGCGATAGAAAGTTAGTAGCGGATCGATATAGCTAGAGATTGGCGCAACAATCGAGCTGTTATTTAGCGCCATAAATAGCAAAGCGGCAATCAACAGTAGAATAAATAGTAGTGTCTTTAACAGACCCTTGCCCTTAACAAATAGCATTACCAACAGTCCTAGACCGAGCGTCCCCAGAGCTGACAGCCAACCAATTTGCCCAACTGCCTGATAAGTATCCTCGCCGAGCATCTCACGGAAAAACGGCGAAATTGCCAGCAAGACAAAGATGATAATTCCAAACACCGAAACAACCTCGCCGATAATCGATAACCCACTGCCATTATCGGAGCCGGCACTATCGGACTTGCTGTCTTCGGCGGGCATTGGTTCGTTAATTGGTCTTGAAGAAATGTCGTTTATTTTTGGGCCCGATTGGGTGTTGACCGGAATAGACTGACCGTTGTCGGCGCTTGGTTTGTTAACAAAATCGCCATTTGATTCTTTGGCGGCCATTGGTTCGGGAGTTTCTTGGGCAGGCGGCGTCGGCATAATCGGCTCCGGTATACTCTGGGGTTTTTCCGTCGCGCTAATTGGCGCAACGTCGGATTTTGGAGCTGGTTGTCCGTCCGGCGCAGTGACCGTAGCGCCGCTAGTAAGCTGTTCAATCTTTGCTTCCAGCGCTTGGATCTCGCCGGTTAATACCTCGATCTCTTCGGCCAGTTTTTCGTTAGTTTCGCCGTTGGCAGCTGATCCGTCGACATCCTTGCTATCAACAATCACGGGCGTTGCTGGGGCCCCAGCTGTTGTTCCCCCACCTGGGGCAGAGTCGGCAGCGCTTTCGGTAATTAATGAATTATTTGTGCTAGTTCCGGCAGCGGGTGTGTCAGTTGGTGGAGGGGGCACAGGAATTGACGGGCTATCAATTGGCGCGGAATCAGTGGCCGGCGTTACTGTATCAGCGCTGGATTTGGTCGGCTGATCTACGGGAGTAGTTTCGTCTTTTTTAGTGTCAATTTTATCCGCCATCAAATTCATCATACAGCATCTGCTGTAATCTGCCCCTCCAATTTAATCGATATATTTTTTCTCCAAAGCCCTTCCGAGCCTTGTTACAATTTCATGATGACGAATCCGACCTTGCTGTGCAAGCTCGGCTACCGTTATCTCTGCCTCCACCCCATCCGGTGATTTTTGCTTGCCAATCACCACTACCTCGTCACTGCGCTTAATGTCGGCTCCCGTCACATCGGCAATGATATGGTTCATGCAGATCTGGCCAATAATCGGAAATTTTTGCCCTTTGATTAGAACCGACATATTTCCCCGAAATACTTGGGATAGGCCGTCGCCGTAACCGATCGATACAACGGCGATTTTTGTTGGCCGCTCGGTAATAAAATACCGGCCGTAGCTTACCCCTTCGCCAACGCCGATCTCTTTTATCTGCATTACTCGTGACTTACAGGCCAGGGCTGGCTCCAAATCCTTAATTACTTCGTCGCTTCCATAGATTGCCAGCCCTACCCGTACCGCATCAAAGTAACCCTCTTTGAAATCGCCAAGAGCGTAGCTGCTCACCAAATGGATCGGCAACAGCGGCGCTTTCCCTTGAATCTCTACTAATAAGTCCTGAATTACCCGCAGTTGGGCTAAATTTTGGTCGCGTTTGTCGGCACAAGCTAAGTGTGAAAATATCGCCTCAACTTTGAGATTGGGAAAGTGATGTAAGCCGGTTAAAAATTCGGCGGCGTCCTCGGGCATTACCCCTAACCGGTTGAGTCCAGTCTCCACTTTTAAGTGGGCGTTTATTGTCTTACCCATTCGTTCGGCGGTTCGTTGGTAGTAAGCAAACTGATCCCGGTCGTAAAGACTTAGCACATAACCCTCGTCGATGGCGTCAGTTAGCTCTTTGGTGTCCAGATATCCCATTAATAAAATCGGTTTATCGGAATTGGCGCGGGTTTTTCTAGCCTCCTCCAACGTCATTACCGCCAACATCGAAACCCCCTGGTTGTTGAGTGTCTCAACGATCTTTTCTAACCCATGACCGTAGGCATCGGTTTTAACGACAGCAATAACGTCAACGCCGCTACCAACAGTTCGGCGAATTAAGGCGAAATTATTTCTGACGACGTTGAGGTCAACTTCCAGCCAAGCGTGCATATTTCTTCCAGGGGTCGCTACTGTAGTTTTCAATTAGTTCCATCAATAATATTTCCTCAATTTCGGCCGCTTCGCCCAACGGGATACGGATCCGAGCAATTTTTTCGTATGGTTCCTTGTTTAGGAGTCTTAGCAATTTTACCGAATTGCCAGATAGCCGCCTAGTCCCGGCAACAGTAGCGTGGTCATCGTGGAAAAGTGCTCGGTCGGCAATATTAAAACGAGCGGCTTCAATAATCGGCTGCCCGCAGCTTCCGCAGGAAAAGTTCGATATATAAACACCGAACTGCCGGCAGAGCTGAGCTAAAAAGTAGAGCCACGTTGCTTCCCAGTTGCGCTCATTGTTAATTCGGGCAAATGCATCGACTGTTGTTTGAAAAAGTGATTGCTGGGGAGTATTTTCCTCGGCCAATTTTTCAGCCACTTTGCCAACGGCGTAAGTTCGCCCCAATAGCTCCAAGGAATCCCGGGCGTTCTCAAACGATTCGACCATGATGGCGCTAGTTATTTGGGGCAGGTTTTCTTTATTGGTGATAATTAACTGGGTAACCATTAAGCTGTCGAGATGCCCGGCTAATTTGGATAGGGGCCGGCGAACGGCCCGGGCCACTAGTCGTTTTTTGCCCAAAGCTGGAGTAAGAACCGTAATAATTCGGTCGGCCTCACCGAGATTTTGCTTTTTAAGAATCAGAGCCAGGGTTTTGATCATCGCAATAACGTTGTTATTGCTCTGAAAATTCGCTATCGCTCATTATTATCATAGCCTTAGATATAGCTTAGACTTGCCCAATCTCCTAGTTGGCCTAGAATTAAATTATGCGCCGTAACGGATATTCTTTAATTGAATTAATGGTAGTAATCGCCATTATTGGGTTATTAGCAACGCTTGGTACCTATGCTTGGGTTTCCAGCGGCAAGCGCTCCCACGACTCCATCCGCAAAACTGATTTATCACGAATCAAAAACGCCCTCCAGCAACTGTACCTTGACCAGCGTTCGTATCCAGAGTTCGACAACTCGCAAGGTAATGTCTTTGCCGCTAGTTGGCAGCTAGACAGCAACACCGCTTGCGGCCACGGTTTAGAAAAAGACAGTTTTTTAACTCCAAAATATCTTAGCGAGATTCCCCAGGACCCGAAACGCTTTACCAATTATTCCCGGGTTAGTTGTGGAGAAATAATCGATCAACACAGCCATTATCTTTATTTAGCTGGCCCCCGAAACTCCAATAGCCCTCGGCAGTTTGCCTTAATGGCGACGCTCGAAGTTAGCATTAACGACCATATCGCCGTCTCTGACAACCCGTTGCTAACCAGTATTAAACCGTTCGAAGACTACGCAGTTGGTGTTGGGGCCCAACCAACATTTTTCGACCCAAATTATATCGTTAAGGGTAACAGCGGACGCTAGATCGGCCCACCACTTGGACGGCTTAGATTTACTCGGCAGAAGCGCTAATAAAAAGCACGGCGGAGATAAGCAATGCCCCGGCACCGCCCCAAATTAGGTAGCGTGAAAAATCTAAGCCTGTTTGATCAAGCCCAGCCGCCTGCAGATCCGAGCCACCGACGAATCGGGCGATAACTAGTAAACCACCTACTAACATTAAGGCTGTGGCACTAACAACTTTCGAGCGTTTTCCCATGGATTAATCATTACATTTTTTCGCACAAAACAAAAAGAGCCCAGAGGCTCATTTCTTTATGTTCTTAGTGCTGGCGCCTATCTACTTTCCCGAAGGCTGTTAGCCTTGAGTATCATCGACGCTAGGATGCTTAACTACTCTGTTCGAAATGGGAAGAGGTGTACCCATCCCGCTGAAGCACCAGCACAAAAAACATAAATATTTCTAATTTGCTCGGAGAGGAAGTGGCCAGAATTACTGGCCAATTTTGAGTTCGGTTCATCCGGTATCGGGCATAGGAGCCTTAAGCTCAAAAACCCAGCCCATCTCGTATACACAGACCCTTTCCCCGTTGGCTAAGCCCAGACGCTGAGCGTAGTCTTCGGCGACTGATTTGGGGTTGCCGTGTTGAGTCGTCTCGGGTTTCTCGTAACGACCGTTGCCATCCAAGATCGCAACAAAGTACTCTGGCATCGTTTTCTACCTCCTCTCCAAGCAAATTATTTGTTCGAATTTCCCACATATTTAAGTGAGAACGTTTCGTTTTCGAGCATTTGAGGCGTCGGCCAGCATGGTTTTGCCGTAGGCAAATGGCCAGCCGAAACTTGTCCACCGAGCGCGCAGGGCGAGGTGGTGACTCGAAAATGAAATATTCGAACGTTACTTTCCAAACCAATATTGAAGATACTTCTAAACACTTCGCAGTTCTTCTTTCCTACGAGGAAATTAACGTCGCAGAAAAGAAGAAGTAATTCATGGACTTATTAGTACGCCTCGGCTCAATGCGTTACCGCACTTACACCTGGCGCCTATCAACCCGGTAGTCTTCCGGGAGTCTCATAACGAAGATTAATCTTGGGACCTGCTTCCCGCTTAGATGCTTTCAGCGGTTATCAGTTCTGATCGTAGCTACTCGACATTGCCCCTGGCGGGACAGCCGATACACCAGAGGATCATACGCTCCGGTCTTCTCATACTAGGAGCCTCCTCCCTCAATCTTCCACGCTTACAGCAGATTAGGACCGAACTGTCTCGCGACGTTCTGAACCCAGCTCGCGTACCCTTTTAATTGGCGAACAGCCAAACCCTTGGGACCTTCTCCAGCCCCAGGATAGGATGAGCCGACATCGAGGTGCCAAACTGCGCCGTCTCTGTGGACGATTGGGCGCAATCAGCCTGTTATCCCCGGGGTAGCTTTTATCCGTTGAGCGCCGGCCGTTTCGTAATGAAACCGGCTGGATCACTTACGCCTGCTTTCGCACCTGCTCGGCTTGTAGGCCTCACAGTCAAGCTTGCTTTTGGGTATACCCTATCGATACGATTTCCACCCGTATCTAGCAAACCTTTGCACGCCTCCGTTACTCTTTAGGAGGCGACCGCCCCAGTCAAACTACCTGCCTGACACTGTCTTAGTTTTATCCAGTTAGACACAAAGCAAACCAAGGGTGGTATTTCACTGGTGACCGAAGTCTCCCACCTATGCTACACATGGTGAACCCTGAATCAATGTCAAGCTGTAGTAAAGCTCCACGGGGTCTTTCCGTCTTGCTGCAAGTAACCGGCATCTTCACCGGCAGTGCAATTTCACCGAGTCCCTCGTTGAGACAGTTATCAAGTCGTTATGCCATTCGTGCGGGTCGGAACTTACCCGACAAGGAATTTCGCTACCATAGAACGGTTATAGTTACCGCTGCCGTTCACTCGGGCTTAAAATCAGGCCTCGTTGTCCGAAGACAAGTCAGCCCTCCTCGTAACCTACGAGCACTGGGCAGGCATCAGCCCCTATACATCCCCATTAAGGGTTAGCAGAGACCTAAGTTTTTGGTAAACAGTCGCTTGATATCTTTCGCTGCGGCCCCCCACCATCTCTAAAGACGATTATTTTAGTCGTTGCGCAAAGCCGTAAGGCGCTTCCGCGCCAAGCATTTGGCAGACATTAAATCATCTTCGGAGAAGGTGGGGGGCGGTCCATATTGCGAACTTACGGACGCTATTTTGCCGAGTTCCTTAACGAGGGTTCACTCGACCACCTGAGGCTACTCGCCTCATCCACCTGTGTCGGTTTCCGGTACGGTTACTAACAATAGTTAATCTGTGACTTTTCTTGCCCGCCTTTGAGCTGAAGCGAAATCCATTAATCGCTTTTTGCCACGGGGCGGTGTCATCACAGGGTAGTTTGTCAGTAGTGACGGAATATTAACCGTCTGTCCATCGAAGTCTTACTCCTTAGGACCGACTAACCCACAGACGATCGTCGTTGCTGTGGAAACCTTGGATATGCGGTGACCAGGGTTCTCACCTGGTTTTCGTTACTCATGCCAACATTCTCACTTCGTAGCCGTCCACGGTCGTTTACACTTCCGCTTCACCCAGCTACGAACGCTCCTCTACCATTGCACTTGCGTGCAATCCTAATCTTCGGTACCTAGCTTGAGCCCCGTTGGATTTTCCGCGCAGAGAGGCCTAGAGGGTTTCTACGCCACCTGGCCGTTAGGCCGGGCTTTGTAGAGAACCGTAGAGTCGACCAGTGAGCTGTTACGCTTTCTTTAAATGATGGCTGCTTCTAAGCCAACATCCTGGTTGTCTACGCCTTTCCACTTCGTTTTCCACTTAGCTAGAATTTAGGGACCTTAGATTTAGGTCTGGGCTGTTGCCCTTTTGACCATGCAGCTTAGCCCGCACAGTCTGACTCCATATCCCTAACGGCGCGTATTCGGAGGTTGATTGGTGGCAAGAACTTACGTCCCTGCTACACCATTCAGTGCTCTACCCCACGCCATGCGGATACGGGCTATACCTAAATATATTTCGAGGAGAACCAGCTATCTCCGGGTTCGATTGGAATTTTACCGCTTACCACAAGTCATCCCCCAGTTTTGCCACACTGGTGGGTTCGGCCCTCCCCGCTAGATTTCTCTAGGGTTCAGCCTGCTCATGGCAAGATCACCCGGTTTCGGGTCTAATCCCTGCCGCTAAAACGCGCTATTAACACTCGCTTTCGCTTCGCGTGCGGACCAAAGGCCCTTACACTCGCGACAGTAGATTAACTCGTTGGCTCATTCTTCAATAGGCACGCCGTCACACCATAAAGGTGCTCCGACTCCTTGTAAGCACACAGTTTCAGGTACTATTTCACTCCCATACTATGGGTACTTTTCATCTTTCCCTCACGGTACTAGTTCACTATCGGTGAGTTATAGTATTTAGCCTTCTGGCACGATCACCAGACCTTCCGACTAGATTTCTCGTGTCTAGTCGTACTCAGGAATAGTATCCAAGCAGAGAACGTCTTTTCGAGTACGGGACTATCACCCTGTATCGTGGCCTTTTCCAAGGTCCTTCTTCTAAAACGTTCACACATTGCTCGGCCTTGCGGCCTGATACTACCCTATAACCCTCACCTACCAAATCCCGGACGCAAGCAAAAACATATTAATAGGCCAGATCCATTATTTTAAAGAATCGCCTGTTTTCCACTTACGCCCAAGATTCGGCAGATGAGTTTGGGCTGATCCCGTTTCGCTCGCCGCTACTTCGGGAATCGTTACTACTTTCTTTTCCTCCGGGTACTGAGATGTTTCAGTTCCCCGGGTGCCTCACCGCGCTTCGCGCGGAAATCCTAAATCCCAATTTCTAAATCCCAAACAAATATTTTGAATTTGTTTAGAGTTTAGGGTTTCAAGTTTAGAATTTCCCTGCGAAGCGCGGCTAGCCGTGGTTCGCACGGCTGGGTTTCCCCATTCGGACATCGCCGGATTATCGCTTGTTGTCAGCTCCCCGACGCTTATCGCAGACTACTACGTCCTTCATCAGCTATAACTCCCAAGACATCCCCTGTGTGCTCTTTGGTGAATTACTTACACTAAACTTCTAAAAGTTTAGTTACTTGCTTCATACCCCTGTGGGTATGATTTTTGCTAATGTCGAAGTATCTTCAACATTAGTTTGGAAAGCCTAATTGTTAAGGCGTCGCAGAGGGTAAAAAAAGAGCCGCTCGGGGCGGCATAGTACCAAGTCCAAAAAATGGGCTCGTCTTAGCCGGCGCCTCCTTGTGTCTTTTTCACCATGTATGACCCGATTTTACCGCCGCGCCAACAATGTGTCAACAGGTAGATTGGCCGCTACTTGTGTCCGGTCGAGCCGAACCCGCCGCGGGACTTTTTGCCAAGGTAATTTCGGCTTATTTCCTGCCAGCTAACTATGGGGGAATTTACCAGGTAGCCCTGTGCTATCCTTTGTCCCTTTTCGATTCTGATAGATGTAGATGTTACGTTCTCAATTAGAATAAAAATCTCATCATCCGGCCCGCAGTAATCCGAGTCAATTACCCCTAGTCCGTTAGGCATCCTTAACCCCAACTTAGGCAGGCTTGACCTAATAGCAATCGCCAAGAAATAGCCAGCGGGTATTTGGGCAACGAGTCCAGTTCGGATTTTAGTAATCTCTTTCGGATTCACCAAGGTATCTACGAGCGCCGCAAAGTCGAAACAACCAGCTCCACTCGTTTTGTATTCAGGAATTTTGGCGTCTGGATGAATCCGAGCAATTTTTACTTCCATTTCTGCCACATTAGCACAGTAAAGGTGCTAAACTAGTTAACCAAGGAGCATATACTAATGATTTCCGCTCTTGTACTTTTAATCGCCCTTCAGCAAGCGCCTGTCCAAGCTCCGGCTTGGGTCGGTAAATGGGAAGGCCACTACACCCTCGAAAACGACAAAAGAGAATTCCTGATCAAACTGGAGATCTCCGCTGAACCCGTCAGCAAGGGGGATGAAGTTGATGGCACATACGACCACCGTACAGCCAACGGCAACGACTGGCAGTTTGGCTCGGGACATGGCTTTGTCGAAAAAGACATGGTCATCAAAATTCTTTTCAGGTTTGGCTCTCGGGAATCTTGGGGACAGCTTGAAGGAAAACTCCTTTACGATCCGGAGAAGAAAACGTTCACCTGTGAATCCGCCACCATGTCTACCCCTTCGCCAGACGAAGAGAAGCGAAAGCCCAAGCCAGCTAAAGTCTATCTGAAACGACCATCTGAGTAGCACCCTCCTAACCCCCGCCATCCGCGGGGGTTCCTTTTTCTTTACCCTAATTTTTGCCACAATCCGGTTATGTCGAACACTTATTGCGAGAGCTAGGAGTAAAGAGACTATGCCAGAACTGCCAGAAGTTGAAACAATTCGACGGGCTCTCCAGAAAACACTGTCCGGCCAAAAAATCCGTTCGGTTAATGTTCGCTTTATTAAGCTTTTCCACGGTAACCCTGATACTCTGAAAAACCAAACAATTACCGAAATATTTCGTCGCTCCAAGGTATTGATTATTCAGCTATCAAAATCTGTCCTGCTGATTCATCTAAAGATGACCGGGCAGTTGATTTACGTACCGGAGCACGGTGAAGCAATCGTTGGTGGCCACCCGGACAAGGTCTACTCCCTGAATTTGCCGCACAAGCACAGCCATATTATTTTTGAATTAGACAAAGGGACGCTTTACTTTAACGACCTACGCAAATTCGGCTGGGTCAAAGTTTACGACAATTTGGAGCAGGCCGCCCACGAATTCGCCAAACTTGGCCCCGAGTACACTTGGCCAGAATATACGTTAGAACATATATTTGGTAAGTTGGCCCGCCGGCAAAATATCACTATTAAACAAGCCCTGCTGGAGCAAAGTTTGGTGGCCGGTGTCGGCAATATCTACGCCGACGAAACGCTTTTTTGCGCCAAAATCCGCCCCACTCGCAAAGCCAAAGACGTTAAACCAGCAGAAATCAAAAAAATCTTCGAGTGTATCCCCCATGTGTTTGAGCTCTCGCTCAAACATGGCGGTACTAGCTCCAGGGACTACCTCCAACCCGACGGCTCGCTCGGAACCTATTTGAACTTCGCTAACGTCTACAAACGGGAAGGTCTGCCCTGCAAAGTCTGCGGCAACCCCATCGAGCGCATTAAAATCTCTGGCCGCTCCAGCCACTTCTGTCCGAATTGTCAGAAGTAAACCCTTCATTTTTCGACTTTCCTTAGTTATACTGCCAGCAGTTCGTAACTGAACATCACTGAACATCGAGGTGAAATGGTTGATAAGATATCTGCCCTACGAAGACCGTGTACCCGACACGCAGTATAAAACGGGACTCGAAAGAATCATGCGCGGCGGATACACTCAGCCGGCATCACGACAAGGAGCACCAAGCACGTTGATTCCACAGGGATACAACATGGAATTCCCGATGGAAAACGGGTTTCCCTTCGACACATTGCGGCCACTTGGCGGTGCGTTCCACAAGTTCGTCGGCGAGCTCCTCTGGATACTTTCCGGAGACACTAGCCTCGAACTTCTTCACAAGTACGGCGTCGACTACTGGGACGCTTGGGCAACTCCCGGGCGAAGCAACCGCCACGGCCTGGAAACAGGGCAGCTTGGAGCTACCTACGGTAAACAGTACCGCAACTATGGTGGCACTCATCTAGGTGGTGGACACTTCCAAAGGGATGGTTTTGACCAACTGAAATACGTTGTTGAGAACGTTCGCAAGAACCCGACTTGGCGACGCTGGCTGATTACGCCGTTCAACCCGCAGGAATATGAGCTGGTTGACATCGTTCCTTGTCACGCCATGCTTTTCTTCGTTGCGGTCAATGGCCAACTCTACCTACACCTAGTTCAAAGGAGCGGCGATTTCCCGATTGGCGTTCCGAGCAACATGGTGATGTGGGCAACCGCCGGCGAGATTATAGCCCGACTAACTGGACAAGAGTTCGTCCATCTGACGCACTTCGTCTCCAACCCGCATATCTACGGCGACCCTTCGGTGCCGATTGAGATGCGACATGAGGGCGATCAATGTCAAGGCGTTGAGATTATGCTGACGCGTGATCCCGCTCCCTTCCCAACGGTCCAAGTTGACGACAAAGTTGTCGAAGCCGTCAAGATGATGCTGGATGGTGAAGTTGACCCGTTATCTTCCAGGCGAATCAATCCGGAAGACATGGATTACATGGAGTTTCTCAAGCACCATGTCCGACTAACCGACTACAATCCTGGTGAGTTCATTCCCAGGAAACTGCTTCCGGTCGCATTCTAGAGCAATGAAACGACACTACGCCACCGCCATCGTCGCTACCGACGAAAACTGGCTGATCGGCAACCGCCCGGATCCGTCGCTCCCCGGAGAGACACCGTGGCAAGACCAGCTGCCAGTTGACATGCGCTACTTCCAACGAGAGACCAAGGATCGGCCAGTGGTTTTTGCCATTCCGTCCTACGAGTCAATCAAGCCGGAGTACCGACCACTCAAGAACCGAACGAACGTTATCTGGACACGTCAAGATAACTACGCCGGGGAAGGGACGACAACTGTCCACTCTCTCGACGAAGCGTTCGCCCGGTTCCCCGACCAAGAGCTGATGATCTGCGGTGGCGGGCACTTATACGCCGCCGCTATCAAAGACCAACGCGTGGATATGGTGTTACGAACTTTGGTTCACGGCCGGTTCAACGGTAATATCTACTTTCCAAAGCTGGAAGAGCCCGAGTGGGTGCTTATCCACTCGCAGTTCTGCCCAGCAGAAGGTGATAACCTGCACGACTGCACGTTCGAAACCTACGTCCGGCGCGAAGCGATGGTCGTTGACCCGCGCAACGCCCGGACGGAGCAGTACCGCCAGGAACTGCTGGAGATCCAACGCAGCCGTCAATGTCCATACTGCCCCGGCGGAAAGACATTGGTTCTCGGCGAAGACCCGATCATCGCCGAGAATTCGCACTGGGTTGCCATTAACAGTCACACCCCAGCTGCCCACAGTGCTATCCACTGGGTGATATTTCCTAGGCAGCACAAAACTGCCCTAAAGGAGATTAGCTCTGGCGACTGGGATATGTTCACCGACCTGCTTGAGCAGCTGAAAAGCATGCATCATGTGACAGGCGGTGCCCCCAACATCCGTGAAGGGGATACCGAAGTGACTGGCGCCACGGTTCGGCATCTGCACTTCAACTACATCGTTCCCGACCCGAAAGCCGACCAAGCTGTCTGTGTTTGGTTCGGCCAGTACCGGAACCCCGAACAACACCCCTAGGCCTGACTGCCTAGGGGTTTCTTTTTTAAAACAACCCGAACAATCTTAACGCTGGCGCTTTTTAGCAGATCCGCCCCGCCAATTTTTGAGTAGCCTTCCTGGAAATAGCACTCTTTGATACCGCTCTCAGCGATTAACGCAGCACAATCTGGGCAAGGAAACGTCGTTACATACAACGACGCACCCTTCACTGAAAAACCTTCCTTGGCCGCTCGCACGAGTATCGCTTGTTCGGCATGAATAGTCTGCCGCAAATGCGTATCTGTCCCTGCTTCAAGATGGTTACGGGGATCATCAACGGCATAGGCTTCGTACGGGGTTGGTTGGCGTTGGTTATACGACGCTGCTAAGATTTTGCCGTCCGTCCAAAGCACTGCCCCGACTTGCCGGAACCAATCAGCACTTTTTTTGGCCTCATTCTCCGCCAGCTTCATTAGTTGCTTAGCTAGTTTATCGCTTGTCATTTCAACATCGGGACTGACACTCTCTATTTTTTGAATCTTTTTGGCGTCCCAGCGCAGGAAGGACGTGTCGAAAACAACTTTGTTTGCCGGCAAATATTTTTCCAGCAGTGCCTTCATTTCCACTTCGTCGGCAGAAACGATTTTTTTACCGGCCAACTTTTTTAAATCCGCTTTCTCAACGACTTTAACGCTCTGGAAAATCCCCATGCCGCCGATCATTTTCGCCATAACGCCAGGGTCAATCCGGCGTAATTCCCGGGATAACTGAGAAAACTCAGCAATTAATGACTCGCCGATTACTAATAGTTCTTTTTCATTTTTGCGGCGTTCAAATAGGTCGAGATATCCCCGATGAAGCACCGGAATATATAACAGTAGAGCCATACGGCAATATTAAATGAGGTTACTCAAGCTCTCAATCGCTTTTTTGGCTTGCTCCACAAAGTCCAGGGTCATCAAGCGGATTTTTGCCGATGTGGTAGTTTCGGCCTGCGGCGGGAAGACGACTAATTCCTTAGCGTATTTCTTGATCTCGGCAACCTGTTTCTTGGAATAGCTATTCATTTCGGAAATAACAAAAATATCCGGCCTGATTACTTGGACTAATTTGTAGCCGCAGATACCCTTTGAATCGTAATCGTGGGCGAGAGTAACCAAATCAACGTGACGAAGGTGCGTTAACATCTCTAAGCGTTCAATTTCTGGGACAATCGGGCGACGCGGTCCTTTGCGAATTTTAACTGCCTTATCTGGATCGACGCCAACCACCACCACTGCTCCTTTTTCTTTGGCCTGCTCTAAGTATCTCGCATGACCAATGTGGGTTAAATCATACGTCCCCATTACCAAAACTACTTTTAGCCCTAAAGTTTTTGCTGAATCAGTTAGTTTAGATAATCCTTTGTAGTCTTTGACAAATCTCTGTTTGAAATTTGAGCCCGGGCCGAATACATCAATTAGATGCGCCATGTCTGCATCCTAGATTAAAAAGTTGGGGAGTCAAGAAATGGTGGGAGCCCCTCGACGTTGCTCGGGGTAGTTCGGGTCACTCCTTCCCTCAGTTAACACTGAGGGAGCGGAGCGACTCGATGTGTTTACTTCGAGCGAGTGTAACGAGTCGAGAAGTGGACCGTGGGAGGTTCGAACTCCCTACCTCCGGTATGCAAAACCGGCGCTCTACCAATTGAGCTAACGGCCCATGAAACATTTTAACGTTAGCTCACTTCTTCGCAGTTGCGCTAACCACCCTCGCTGCGCTCGGGCCGTTAGCTCTCACTCGCTGTCGCTTGTGATGATCAAGACGGCCCAAACAAAATTATATGCAAGAACTGCCAAAGTATATCAAGAAACCCCCTTTTTGTCAGTAAAAAGAAGCCCCCGCTTATGCGGGGACGGGTCGAAGATTTCTCTTCGTGATAAGGACGGCCTCACTTTCCGAACCTTCGGCGCGAAAGGTGAGATGGGGATACTCCCGGCCGGATATTACGTCCATCAACCAATATTGGTCGTCAGAGAACATCCGTTCGAACGGCAGTGCGGTAATTGGGTAAAAAGTTACGTTACGCAGCCGTTTGGTGTCATTGGGCAGCCCGTCGTAGCGGTTAACCCGGTAGATATGAACCAAAACGTCGTAAGCACTGCTCGGACGCTCGTAGTGCTTTTGGGCAACCAACTCAAAGTTAGTTGCATGGATCTTCATATCGTTTAGACAGTAGTAGCGGACGCGCTCGCCGGCGTTGAAATTTGGCAAGGCCAAACCGGTTGGGCCGACCAATTTACCGGCCCGATAGCCCATTGGTTCTGTAGCTTCCCCCAGAACCAAGTGACCGTGTTCAACGACAAGACATAAAACGTATTCCTGAATTTCCCTGATATTTCCCATGATTAAGGTACCAACTCTAACTCAACGTAACTTACGAAAAGACGTAATACAAGCTGCCGAAAATCGCTAATAATCCCAGCAGTTTCCACATTGTGTAGCTACCGCCCTGCCCCAAATAACGCTCGGCCAAACCGGCGTAGCCAAAGAGCTGCACCAGCTGGTAGTTGTGGCGCATCATCAGCACCCCACCGACAATACCGCCCAGCAACACCAGAATTTTTATAATAATATCCACAGCCCCACCCCACAAACGACTAGCTGGGTAATCAACCCAAAGTATTTTGGAACTTTCTGCTGAACTTCATCTGATACATGATTATCGTGATGAAATTTTCGCTCTCTTTGAACAAACCGGTATTTCCCTAAATAATTATTAATTACCGGCGTGTTGTCGAGCAAATCCGGGAAAAATCCCCCAACCGCGCCCCAAAATATTGGACTAGTCCAGAACAGTGCCAGAGTACCGCTGTTGTATAACAATAATGTGGTAATGCCGAGTGCTAATAGAGCGTCGCCGAGTGCTTGGTATAGAAAGCTTTTCGGCCACTCACTAACCGGCATTTGAGTGCTAAAACCCGACCTATTCGGGCCAAATAACCGCTCCCAGTGCGGGGTAGCGTCCAACACATAGTGCGAGCCCCAGCCAACGGCAAAAGCTAGAACCGTTTGGCCAGGCACGTCGCCAACTAGCGAGCCCAGCGCCGCGCCGGCAATCACATGGGGGACAGTCAGCATAGAATAATTGTAACCGAAAATTATACGCCCGCCCCCTGCCTTGCAGTAAGGGCGGGCAATATTGGACCCCGTCACCGGCCCAAGATAGGTTGGATCACCTCCTTGGGCTTACGCACAGTAGCGGCCATATGGATTAGGAGAATCGTCGCTGTCTTCATTTTCGTCCTCCTAAACCTTTTTAACCATTTTTTGTTAATAAATAAAAGACCCGTCCGCACAGCAAGCGGACGGGTCTGATCGAGGGATGATTACTTGCCAGTTAGACGCTTTCCCCCGCCCCTACCCAGGGCGGGGTCATTCAACCGCCTTCCACTCTCACCAGTGGTGGAACAAGTGCTCCAATGGTGAAGCATCTTGGTTGAAGGTCACCTGTACGGTGACGAATTGGTCGAACTAGGGGCAAGACTGTGCGAAAGATCGCCCGCCGTACATCAGTGACGACGAACGTTGCAACCAAGGTCAGCGCAAGTAGCGCAATTAGCAACAACATCAGTACTTTTTCCTATATAACCGGACAGTGGCGAGCATCCTGCTCGCCGGTTACAAATGAGCGTCGCATCTCGCCGAAGCGTCAACGCGATAAAACAATCGTATACCTAAGCGAAAATGTTTGGCAAGAGGGCTAAAATCCAACTAACTCCGGCTCGACTTCCAGCTCAATTCCGTATCTTTGGAATACCTCTGTGCGAATTTTTTTAATCAGCTCAAAGATATCCTCGCCGGTAGCCGAACCAATGTTGACGATATAGTTGGTGTGTTTGGTCGAAAGTTGGGCGCCACCAACTTTTAGGCCGGCCAACCCTGAATCAGCAATAATTTTGGCCGTTGGCACCACCGGAAATGGGTCGTTTTTAATATTTTCCTGCCACTGCTCGAGCTGGTCGGGAGGGATATTTTCAATGGGCGTATTTTTGAATATCGATCCAGAGTTAGGATACTCCATCGGATGTTTTTGCTGCCGGTAGGCAATCCGGCTATCGGCAATTTCCCGCAGTTCCCTGGCGTCGCCCGGTGTTAGCTGGAGTTTGGCCGAGATGATAATCTCGTTATTTAGCCGCTTAAAAATTGAGTCACGATAGCTAAATTGGCACTGCTCGTTATCTCGCTCTACTATCTCGCCAGATACAGTCGAGATCGATTTGATACTGGTGATTGTGTCTTTAATCTCTCCACCAAACGCCCCGGCGTTGCCGCGAATGGCACCGCCAAAACTACCCGGCAAACCGCCGGCCCACTCCAGTCCAGCCAGTCCGTTGGCAACCGACACATCGACTAATCTTTTCATTGAAGTAGCCGCGCCAGCCTCCAATACCTGCATGTTAGTGTTAAGGAAATCGACCCCTACTCTAATAACCAGGCCGGCAAAGCCGTTTTCGGAAGCGATCACGTTACTGCCGTCGGCTAAAACGAAGATTGGTTGGTTATTTTCTTTGGCCCAATTTATCGCCGCTATCACATCCTCTGCGTTTTTGGCGACACAAAAATACTTAGCGGGTCCCCCCACTTTGAATGTTGTTAGCTCGGCCAGTGAAATATTTTGCGCAATATTGCTTTGGTTCATTTAACGAAAAATAGTGATTACTGCCACAAATATCACCCTGTAGGCAATTCCCAGAAACAGCGTAAAGGCAGTTTTGCGGTAACCCATTTTACCCAACCCGCCAACGTAAGCCATTAGTTCGGCGTTAATTATCGGGATCATGGTAATAATGAAGAACTCTCGCCAACTAAAATTATCGGACAGGGTCTCGACGACTTCGTAGTTTTTCTTGGACAGCCAACGCTTCAGCAATGGCCGCCCGTAGTTATACGACAAATAATAGCTAACACTGCCGCCGGCCAAACCGCCAAATACCCGAATTATCACCACCGTGGCTGGATCGAAGATACTGAAGAGCAATAGGTCAATCGGTAGTGTTGGGATTGGCACAAACACCGAAGCCACCATCACAAAAACGAAATAGAGGATTAGTGCTTGGTTTTGGTACCGTAGGAGTTCCTGGATGTAACGGTTATTTGATGGGTCAATAATGTTGCTAAGTAGCCCTGAGAGTATTGCAACCGCTACGCCGAACAAGGCAATGAATGTTATTACCTGCAGAAAATTTTTTCGATCCAGTTTCCGAGCACTGCTAAATACGGCCATCACCCGCAGTATGCCTAAAATATTTCCCAAATTCCAACACTCAAACCTGGAAAATTCAAGCAATTTTGGATATACTACTTAAGTACTTTTAGGGTGTGTAGCTCTCCACCATCCGCCAACCGGTCGGAGGCGGAGGTAGAGCACGTTTTGATAGTTGAAGTTTTAGGTGGGTGAGTAGCTCAGGGGTTAGAGCATCGCTCTGATATTAAAAAGTTGTGAAGGGTGTGTAGCTCAGTGGTAGAGCATTGCTCTGATATTAAAAAGTTGTGAAGGGTGTGTAGCTCAGTGGTAGAGCATTGCTCTGATAAGGCAAGGGTCGATGGTTCGATCCCATCCACACCCACCACAACTTTTTAATTATTTGACCGCTAGGTCAAATATAAGGCAAGGGTCGATGGTTCGATCCCATCCACACCCACCACAACTTTTTAATT
>JBBDZM010000016.1:48069-58663 GCA_040900165.1 Patescibacteria group bacterium
ATTTGACCGCTAGGTCAAATATAAGGCGAGGGTCGGAAGTTCGACTGCGAGCCGCCATGGCGGCGAGAAGTGGAGCTCGCAGCCTGCGAGCGTAAATCCTTCCCACACCCACATATAGTAGAAGGCCGCACCTGGGTTGGTGCAGCCTTGTTAGTCGTCAGGAATGATCTCGTTGACCATCCTATTCACCTCATTTGAGGTAAT
Source organism: Patescibacteria group bacterium (assembly GCA_040900165.1). Taxonomy (GTDB): domain Bacteria; phylum Patescibacteriota; class UBA1384; order 2-12-FULL-50-11; family 2-12-FULL-50-11; genus BOKZ01. The sequence goes on from JBBDZM010000016.1 coordinate 48,274, forward strand.
AACCTTTGGGTGAGGCGAGATGTCTCTGATCGCGGCTTCATTAGTGCCGAGCGGGGCTTTTCGAATTTCTTCGGCCGTTTTCCCCGTGGATTCTTCGACCGTTTTCTCAAGAATGCTAAAGCTAGCCGCAGCGATTTCGTCCATGCCAATCTCTTTCATGTTCGTTAATGGTGCAACGGACGGTTTTTGCATAGAACCTCCGAATCCCCCTTAATATACACCAAAAATTAAAAACAACCCCTCTTGCATGGAGGGGTTGGAATTCGGGCCGGCCGGCCAGGTGGATTGGGAGATGAACCCCTACGTTAACCTGGCCAAACCGGCACTGTTATGAACACGAAAGACGAGTTAGACGGCGCGTTGCCATCAGGACCCGTTCTCGTTTCTGGCGTTGGAGTGGGTGCTGTTCGACGTCCACCGCCATATCGTCAAAAAGTACAAAGTGTGTCGAATCCCGCACATAGCAGGGCTACAAAATACAAATGTATTTTGTCCAGCTTGGGCAATCCAAGCAAGACCTGCTTTGTGCGGGACGAACACTTTGCGGTTGTAAGAATGTATTTGTTTTTTTAACTCTACTTGGTTAAAGTACCAAGCTCGACTTCTAGTTTTTTATTCCTCTAGAAAGGAGGTGATCCATCCGCAGATTCCCCTACGGATACCTTGTTACGACTTAGCTTTCCTTACCGATCCCACCATGGTGCCGGGTTATCCCGACGCTTCAGGTGTTACCGACTCGGCCAACTTGACGGGCGGTGTGTGCAAGGCTCGAGAACGTATTCACCGTGACATGCTGATTCACGATTACTAGTGATTCCGGCTTCATGAGGGCGAGTTGCAGCCCTCAATCCGAACTAACCGGCATTTTCTGGGATTAGCTCCACCTTACGGTTTGGCAACCCTTTGTCTGCCGGATTGTAGCACGTGTGTTGCCCAGGGCATAAAGACCACGCGGATCTGACGTCATCCCCGCCTTCCTCCCTGTTACCAGGGCTGTCTCCTATGAAAATTCAACATAGGACGAGGGTTTCGTTCGTTCAAGGACTTAACCTCACAGCTCACGCCACGAACTGACGACGACCGTGCAGTACCTGTCTTTGGGCTCCTTGCGGCACTCCCACGTTTCTGCGGGATTCCCAAGATGTCAAGCCCTGGATAAGGTTCCTCGGTTATTGTCGAATTAAACCACATGCTCCACCACTTGTGCGAGCCCCCGCCAATTCATTTGAGTTTTAATCTTGCGATCGTACTTCCCAGGCGGTCAACTTGACGCGTTAGCTTCGCAACTGAGAGGGTCGACTCTCCCAATTGCTAGTTGACATCGTTTACGGCGTGGACTACGGGGGTATCTAATCCCCTTTGCTCCCCACGCTTTCATGTCTCAGTGTCAGGTATTACCCAGCAAGCTGCCTTCGCCATTGGTATTCCTCTTGGTATCAACGGATTTCACCCCTACTCCAAGAATTCTGCTTGCCCCTGTAAACCTCAATTCCTACAGTTTCGCTCGCGGCCTCACTGTTGGGCAGTGAGATTTAACGACCGACTTGTAGGAAAACCTACACATTCTTTACGCCCAATAATTCCGGATAATGCTCGGGCCCTACGTATTACCGCTGCTGCTGGCACGTAGTTAGCAGGCCCTTATTCGTGGGGTACCGTCATAATCGTCCCCCATAAAAGAAGTTTACAACCCGAAGGCCTTCTTCCTCCACGCGGCGTCGCGCGGTCAGGCTTTCGCCCATTGCCGACAATTCCCTACTGCTGCCTCCCGTAGGAGTGTGGGCCGTGTCTCAGTCCCACTGTGACTGGTCGTCCTCTCAGACCAGTTACCCGTCATCGCCTTGGTGAGCCGTTACCTCACCAACTAGCTGATAGGACGCAGGCGACTTCCGAAGCGTAAACTTTCACCTTACGGCATATCCGGTGTTAGCCCGCCTTTCGGTGGGTTATCCCAGACTTCGGAGCATCTTCCTACGCGTTACTCACCCGTTCGCCACGGGTCTAAACCCGTTCGACTTGCATGTATTAGGCACGCCGCCAGCATTAATCCTGAGCCATGATCAAACTCTCAATTAAAGCTTCTTCGAAACTTTAATTGAGGTTCGCGCCAAAACGTAGAACGTTTTGTCGTCAAACTCTCAACCTTGTCATTGCGTCTTGGTCCAAAAAGAACTTCGAGCCACCAAGCTTTAAAAGCCTTAGAGGTGGTTGCTTTGACTTCGTTTCTTGAAACTTTTTTTCTCACGTATTCGTTTTACCGAATACGGCACAGAACTTTTTCCATCTCTGTGAACTGGCATTCTTACAACCGCGAAATGTTCGCCCCATCACCATCAGATGGTGTGCGGGTTCGCGGTTCTTCCTATATCGTTTGGGACGACATAAGAACCAACTTGTTAAGTCAGCAAAAGTCTTTGTTGAGTATAGTCGTTTTTACTGGGCAACGTCAAGACACGTTACCCCAAACAACCGCTAAAATGCTACGCTTTATTACAGTATGAAAAGCTTCCAGAAAACTTACACCATTAAAGCCCCAGTCAAAACGGTCTGGCAAGCATTAACGGACGCAGAAATTATTGCTAAATGGGGCGGCGGCCCCTGCGATATGGAGTCAAACACAGATTTCCAGTTCTCACTCTGGGGCGGGCAGATTTTCGGCAAAAATACCCAGGTCTCTCCTGGCAAAAAACTCGCCCAAGAATGGTCGGCCGGCAATTGGGATCAGCCGTCAGTTGTCGTCTTTGAGCTAAAAAGTTCTGGCGGCAAAACCGAGCTATCACTTAGCCAGACCGATATCCCCGATGGGGAATTCAAAGAGATAAAAGCTGGTTGGGATAAATATTATATTGGCCCCCTCAAAGAACTAGCCGAAAAATTAGCTAACGAGTAACGGATATAACCGCGGTAGTGGCGGTGTTTCCGGCCGCATCGTAGGCCTTGGCATAAATTTGGTGTTGACCATTATCGGCTCGGCGAGTGTTCCAATTGGCCGTGTACGGTCCAGATGTGTCAGCTCCCAACAGTACACCGTCCAAATAGAACTCCACCTTAATAACCTTAATATTGTCGCTCACCTCTGCAGTCAATTTGATGGTGCGCGATACATTAGAACCATTAGTTGGATAGGTTAATCGTATTGTTGGTTTTACAGAATCTTGCTTGTTGCCGATTGAGAAATCGACAGTAGCACTGCCTAAGTTGCCATTAGCATTAACCGCCACCACGCTAAATTTGTGCAGGCCGTCAGCGTAGCGTGTGGTGTCGATATTTTTTGAATAAGCCAATGCTGGTTTGAATGTTGCTACCGTCGTCCCATCAACTTTGAACATCACACTCTCAAGGGCGGTTGTATCTGCCACCGAAGCACTAAATACTGCCGTTCCGCTGATCGAGTCATTATTCACCGGCATCGATATATTGATTATCGGAGTAGTTTCCAACAGTCGCACCGGACCAGTCAACAGAACATTGATCGGCTGGATCCCTAGCCCAATCGCCAAGGTCGAAGTGAAACTAAAGTTACCCCCGGAGACACTGGCAAATTTTGGATCGGCAAAGACCGAGTTAACATCCTTACCCAGCGCTTGCCACTGGGCGAATGTGTAGGTCAGATTTTTATAGCTATTTAAAATATTATAAGTTTTGTCGGACCAGAAAACATTGTTATCGGATACATTGCCAATCCCCTCCAAAAACTGTCGACTGTTGATTGAGTTATGAGCGATCGAGCCAACGTGGTAGAAAATATTCTTTGTCACCCTATTGCTAGCGTAGAGCTCTTCGTTAGTCATTGTCTGCTTGATTTTGGCCAGATCGGGATACCGAGCAAAATATTTGGCTTTGTCGTAGCCGTTTTGCTCCATCTGCGATAACTCCGCCCACATATTGGGCAAGTGGCTACTTAGATTATTAACACCAATCATCGCCAAACTGTCCTCCAGCTTGGAATTAATCAAAAAGTTGTTCTCAATTTTCATATCCCGGCCACCGTGAATAATTAAACCGGCCTGGCCGGAATCAACGACCACATTATTTATAGCGGAGTTGCCGCTAGAAAAATCGTCGAAATATATCCCAAAAGTGTAGAACGGATACTGCCACTGGCCACTCTTTGGCCCGTAACCGCCAATTTTATAGAGATAGTTTCCACGCACTAGATTGCCGCGCGTCAGCCAGGAGCGGCCAAACATATAGATGCCCCCGGAATCCTGGGTCTCCTGATTGATGTTATAGATTTTGTTGAATTCAATAACATTGTCATTTCCTCGGAAGAATAATCCCATCCTCGGTAAATCATGAATCTCGTTGTTGGCAACCCGCGTACCAACAGAGTAAATTTCTATACCCGTTTTGGCTCGCCATTTGTTGCCAGCTCTCGTTATAAGGTTATTGGTTATCTGGTTATTACCACTTGTTAAGGACTTAAAGTAGCTGACATCTTGGTTAAGATAAACACCGTCCCAGCCAACATCGTGGATATTGTTGCCGTCAATCACCATATTTGTCACCTTGCCGCCAGCTCTAACCCCTTCAAAATTAGTGGCCGATATCTCGCTATTTTTAACGAAAACCCCGCTTGAAGCATTAGTTGCCCGAATGTGGAAAGCCCGGCCGGTCGATCCCTTAACTACCAAGCCATCAAAACCAACATTCGAAACGTCGGAGAGATTAAAGATATCACCGGCCCGAACAACCGAGAAAATATCGGTCGAAGCCGGCGCGGTTGCTAAGTAAACAAAAAGTTTGTTAGCTGTTTTGTCGTAAAACCATTCTCCCTGCTGATCGAGGAAAGTTAGGCTGTTCTCCACGTAAAATCGATTGTTTGGAACAATATTGTAAGAGGTGTTGTCGCTAAAATTAAGGAGGCGGTTGGTCGTGTTGATAGATGAAATATTGACGGTCGAGTCCCAGTAGTTGGGGCCGGAAAAAACAACGGCCCTTAATCCACTACCGGCGCCGCTCCAATTGGCTGGATTAACCGCCGAGCTGTAACGCAGCTGGTTTTTTACGTTTGGTGTGTCGCTAGTGCTGTAAAAAAATTGTCCCGCCCAGGGATCGGTTGCAGAAAAGTTTGGCGGTTGATAATTAGGAAAGCGACCGAGTTTTTGAAGCTTGCCGTTCCAAAGCAGATTGCTAATACCGCTACTGCGGAAATCTACCCCCGGAACTGTCGACATATCCACCTTAAATACTTTGCCAAACTGCAACGACGACACTTCGGTAAGTGTCGCTGGGAGTGGTTTGGGTAGATCGATTGTCCCGTCAAAAACAGGGGTTTCGTTCTCGTAAGCTTGGTAAACTATTGGATTACCAGAAGCGCCCGAATCTGCTTGGTTTAAGTTAATCGTTTGGGAGATATCGTACTTACCGCCTCGCAAATAAACAGTTGCCCCGCCAGCGGGAGCAGTGCCACGCAAAATTGCTGATGCTTTGGTTACTGTCTTAAACGGGGCTTGGAGTGTGCCGGGATTGGAGTCGTTGCCGGTTGGCGAAACATAGTAAGTTATTTCGCCGGAGGCGTAGTAATAACTGGTGATCACCGCCCCAATTGCAATCAACACCACCCCCAACAACAGTGCAAAAACCGGTTTCTGACGAAACGCCCTCATACGTTTAGCGTAGCAGAATACTGAAAAGTTTCGATTGGGTTAGCTCAAGACTTTGTCGACTAAGCCGTAGCTCTTGGCGTCGTCCGGGGCCATCCAGAAATTGCGCTCGGTGTCGGCTTCCACTTTCGTCAGTTTTTGGCCAGTGTTTTTGGCCAAGATTTCGTTCATTAGCTTTTTAATCCGGAGGATTTCCTTGGCTTCAATCTCAATATCGGTCGCTTGACCTTCAGTACCGCCCATCACCTGGTGGAGCATAATCCGGGCGTTCGGCAGAGCAAAGCGTTTGCCCTTCTCGCCGCCAGCCAATAGGAAAGCCCCCATTGAGGCCGCCATGCCAATACATATAGTGGAGACCTTTGGCTTGATGTGGTTCATGGTGTCAAAAATTGCCAAACCGGCCGAAACCGAGCCGCCCGGGCTGTTGATATACATCTGGATATCTTGGTTTGGGTTCTCGGATTCCAAGAACAGTAGCTGCGCCATAATCAAATTGGCGACGTTGTCGTCAATCGGGCCGCCCAGGAAAATAATCCGATCGCGCAGTAAGCGCGAATAAATATCGAACGCCCGCTCGCCCTGCGGGCTCTTCTCCACCACCATTGGCACTAAATAATCGTTGCGTCGCTCTTTTTCCATGGTTCGAGTGTAAAGTAAGCTTTACAAAAGGTCAATGTAACCTCTTGACTTTTCGGCCAAAATATGCTTTAATTCTCTCATCGTAGCGAAAGACACAGAAGAGGGACACAGAACACTACGGTACCAAACCCATTGGTTATATTGCACATTTTCCTGTCGCATCGGGTAATGCGACACCGACCTCAATCTTTGGAGGAAAACAGAGATGAAAATCCGCGGTTCGCCGATGATGAGCAACAACGCTCCTGGCCACGGCCAGCCTAGAATTATGGATCACAGCAACGCGATCGTGCCGAACTTCGGCGCGAACAACCACGCGGCCGCCTAACAAGGCGTCTGCGTCGACCAGCCCCCGGGTACCTAGTGCCCGGGGGCTTTCCATAAATATACAATTAGTCGCAAAAGCGCGAGGAAATGTTTCTTGAGAAGTATCTCGCAGGCGTTTTAGCTTGGTACCGCACTGCGGTTAAAGCGCCGAGAGTTAAGCCGCCGGTTTCGCTGGAAAACCGGACGGCGTCTTCGAAAGGAATATTTCCTCGCGCTTACTTCCTGGTCGTTTTTTCAATTAACTCGTCCAAATAACTCTGAAAATCGTCGTTGTCTTTGAGATCGCGACCCTGTTCATGAGCCAGCTGCGATAGTCCCAAACCAATCTTAACCGACGATTCAGCGGCTTTCGCCCAATCTTGGCGTAATTTTTCCAGCGTCAAATTCTGCCGAGCCAACCAATCCTCATCTTTGATATTGTGCTGATTCAGGTACTGCCGCCAGCCCTGCTCGGATCGGCTCATTTCGGCTTCTAGTAAGCTTTTGGGTACTTCTACCGAAACTAGTGGCTCAAACCCCGCCAGCCATTTGGCTTTGCGTTTGTTATCAAAATCTTCCTGATTGCGGTTCTCCAAATCCTCTCGGATCGCTTTTTTCAGTTGTTCTAGTTTTTTATGACCAAATTTTTCGGCGAACTTGTCGTCCAATTCCGGCTGTTCAATCGTATAAACTTCCTCAACTTTCACCTTAAACTGGACGTCCTGACTGGCCATCTCTTTGTCGAAATAATCTTTCGGAAAAGTTACTTTGAACGATTTTTCATCGCCCCTGTTTAATCCAGCCAAGTGTTGCTCAAAACCCGGCACTAATTTCGATTCGCCCAAAATTACCGGGAAATGCTTGCTGGCTAATTTGTCTTTGGTCACGCCGCCAACCGAACCGGAAAACTCAATATCCAGCTGATTGCCCGTTTTGGCTGGTTCCAAGGTAATGACCCGTTTGGCGTGCCCCTTGGAGAGCGATTTTAAAACATCGTCCACTTCTTTATCGTCAACTTTTTGCGATGTGACATCTTTAACTTTAATATTTTCCCATTTACCGACTTTAATCTCTGGGCGAATGTCGAACTCAAAGACAATTTTACCAGGCTTTCCCTCTTCGAATTCAAGAATATCGACCTCCGGGTCCTGAATTGGAATAACTTTCAATTCTTTGACAATTTCTTCCCAGGCATCTTTGACAGCCAGGCTGTAAGCCTCTTCTCGTAGCGCTTGCGGATCGAGATTGTCTTTAATTACATTTTTGGGGGCTTTGCCGGGACGAAATCCGGCAATCTTCACACTAGCCGATAGGCGAACCACGGCTCGGTCGAAAAGCGTATCCACTTCGTTTTTGTCGAAGCTGGCCGTAATCTGCTCTCGGGTTTTGGAGATGGATTTGGTGGTTGTCTTCATCTTGAACAGTTTACAGGTTGGCGCTAAAAAAACCAAGTCTCCGTTAAGTAAGTTGCAATCTGGGCACTTTTTCAACATATTAATAGTACATGGAGGGGAAAACCAACCAACGCTTTGACGGCCTTGTTCAGAAATTGCGAGACCCAGTTACCCGTCAACGAGCGGGGCGTTTTAGCGCCCTAACGTCAATAATTTTGATTATGGTGGCGCTAATTAGTAATAGCGTCTTTCCTCGGACGATTCTCGGCGAAGCCGGCTCGGCTAGCGAGACTCGGCTCTGGAGTAGCGGCGCCGAGCTTAACACTGCCGCCGCGGGCTACGAAATCACCAGCACCAGCGGCACCGTCTCAATCAGTAGCTCCACCGTTAGATCGGGCGGATTTTCCTACCGCGCCAACCCAACCAGCAGTACTGGCATCTTCACCAAGCTCTTCGCCGGCTCAAACCAAACAGCCAAGTTTTGGTTCCGCAGTTATATCCGCATTGCCGACGACCCCAGCGCCGACACCTATATTATGCGGATCGGCAACTCCGGCGGCGGCAAAGTCAGTGTCCGCCTTACAACCGGCAGTACTTTAATGCTTCGGAACGAGGAAGATAACGCCGACGTTACTCCGGCCAGCTCAGCTCTTTCCACCAATACCTGGTATCGCGTTGAGGTTTATGTCGATACTACTAGCGTTGGTAGCACAGATGCTGAGCTACGAGTTGATGGAGTTTCAATAAGTAATTCTACCACGCTGCCACTAGGCTCCGGCATTGACCGGTTGGCGTGGGGCTCAATGACCAGCGGCACCACCGATTTGTTCTTCGACGATATCGCCATCAACAACTCCAGCGGTCGGGCCGCCGACAACTGGCCTGGCGAAGGCAAAATCGTCCATATGCAGCCAGCCGATAGCGACGGCGGCAACACCGCCTGGAGCGACTCCGGCGCTAACGGCGTCGATTTCGACGAAGTTGACGAAGTTACCCCAGATGATGTCACAACATACATATATACCCAATCCAACGGCGCCATTACCGACGTCGACTTGGAATCCAGCTCATCGGCTGGCATTGGCGCTAACGACAAAATTAAACTTACTTCCGTTGGCGCCCGTGTAAGGGTCTGCGGCTCGGCCCCAGGCCCACCGTGTCTCGCCGGTTTTGGCAGCCCAATTAACTACGCCACCAGAGTTATCGCCGGGGGCACCGATGAAACGCAGGTTTCGCTCTTGGATAGTGATACCTCCACCTGGTGGACCAACGATGACGACGAACCAAAGCTCAATGCTACCACCTCCTACGATCTCCCTGGCACCAGCACCGCGCCCTGGACAACCAGCGACTTAGATACTGCTGAAATCGGCGTTAAGAACTACGACAGCAGTGGCATTGGTTTTGCCGTCAGTACGCTCTGGCTCCAGGTTGAGTACGTCCCGCGCTCCGGCGGGCGAATTTGGTCGAGCGGCTTCGAGCTGCAAAGTGCCAGCACCGGCATGGAGTACACCGCCAATATCGGTACCAGCCCAGCCGTTGACACCACCAACGAACGCAGCGGCGCGGCCGCCCTACAGACCAGCGCTAGTTCGGCGACCAGCGGTTGGGAGTTCGATTTTGCCAGCGCCAACCAAGTTCAAGATTACTATTTCAGGGCATATATAAGGGTGGCTACCGCCCCGGGAACGCTAACTAATATTATGGAATTTTACGACTCGGCCAACTCGGTCCAGGCCAGTATCCGGATGAACACCGACCGGACACTGGAATTGTGGAACGACGAAGATAGCGCTCAAATCGGCTCGGACTCTAGCGCTATTGCTTCAGCCACCTGGACGCGGCTGGAGATACGCCTTAACTGCTCCAGCACCTGTGCCGGCTCCGGTTCGGCCACCCTCGATGCCCGAATTAACGGCAGCTCCTTTGCCAGCTCTTCAGTTGTTAACCACGCCAACGGCGTAATGACCCTTAGGACCGGGGTTTTAACCTCGACTACTGCCGATTTTTCTTGGGACGATATCGCTCTCAACCAAGCTATCGGCACTAACCAAAACTCCTGGCCGGGCGAAGGGAAGATTGTTCATCTGCGACCCAGCTCCGACGACGGCACTAATAACACATGGACTAACGGATTTGAGCAAGTGAATGACGTTACGCCAAATGACGCGACCGGATCAGATTTTGTCAGCGAGACCACCAGCGGCGACATCGACGACTACAACATCGATGATTCATCAATAAGCGGCAGTGATACCGTTAATTTAGTTTCCGTGGGGGTGCGCTTTAACACCAGCTCGGCCACCCAAGAAGATTTCCGGGTCCGCCTGAAAGACGCCACCACCGGCGTGGCGATTGAAAGCAATACTCTTTCTCCGGCATCCACCACCTGGACCACCAACGCCACCGCCGCCCCGAAACTTTATCCGCTCACCGCCTACACCC
>JBBDZM010000016.1:58763-60607 GCA_040900165.1 Patescibacteria group bacterium
TGGACCACCAACGCCACCGCCGCCCCGAAACTTTATCCGCTCACCGCCTACACCCGCCCGGAACAAGACACGGCCTGGACCGACACAACGCTAGACACCGCTCAAGTTGGTCTGCGCGATGTTTTAGCCGGCACCGGCACCGTCCAAGTCACCGCCGCTTGGGCCTTAGTGGACTACACCGAACCGCAGGATATCAGCGTCTCCGGCACTTGCGACGACTTTGATCAAACCACCGACTGTACTAGCGACGACGGCTCCAACAGCATTGCCGTGGCATTCGACGGAACGCTTCAAGGTCAAAGCGACGCCACCGTCGACGGCTCCTGGAGCATTACCGGCGTTACCCCGCCGGCCAGCGGAACCATCGTCACCGTCTTTATTAACGGCGAAGCCACTGCTTCCGAACGGGCAGTGGCGGTAACCAAATACGACGGTACCGGCGATATCACCGGCATTAAACTATTCCAACGCCACTTAACAATTGGGTCGGACGACAACCAAACTCTCTCCAACGCCGATATCGATGCCTACGACAACTCGGTTTCTGGAGATGCCGACATTTTCTTTGAAGTTTCCGCTGGCAACGACTTAACGGTTGACACCAGCGCCGCCTACACCGACGAGGAGCTCTATATAGTAGTAGGCAACACTTACCGCCCGGCTTCTGGCGGTGGCGGCGACGTCAACACCACCCACCTAGAAAACGACGGCACCTTCCAGGCCGACGCCAACGCCATCAACGTCTTTGGCTCCTGGCAGAACGACGGCACCTTCACCGCCGGCACTTCCAGCGTCACCATGACCTCCACCACCACCGGCCGGACATTGTCCGGCACCCTGACCGGCACCTCGGCCTTTTACGATCTTACTTTCAGCGGTAGCGGCGGCACTTGGAGCTTTAGCGCCGCCGCCGAAACCGATCGAGATTTTATTATCACCGCCGGCACCGTCACCGCCCCGTCCGGCAACCTTACCGTTGCTCGCAACTTCACCAACGACGGCGGTTTCACCCACAACTCCGGCACCGTTATCTTAGATACCACTACTACCGCCACCGTCTCCAGCACCAATGCCGGCACGACGTTTAACCACTTCACATCAACCGCCGCCACCAAAACCATTCAATTTGAAAAACATACCGCCGATGTCCCGGTCTTCACCTTCGCTGGTACTTTCACCATCACCGGCACCGCTGGTAACCTGATTAATCTCTACTCCGACACCAGCGCTACCCAATGGAAAGCTCACTTTAACGCCGATCAAACCACCGTTACCTACGTCAATTTGCGCGACGGCGGCTGTGACACCGACACCTCCACCGTTTATATGGACGCCACCTCCACTTCCGTCTCCAACAACGATACTTGCTGGCACTGGCCAGTTAACCGGCTCTGGAGCGGTGGAGCAGAACTGCAATCAGCCACTGCCCAAGTAGAGACCAACTTTAACGACGGCTCGGCCCTGTCAATTAGCACTACCACCATCCGTTCCGGCTTGGCCGCTTGGCGCGTTAACACCACCAGCTCAAACGCCGCCTTCAACAAATACTTCGTTAACTCTCCCACCCAAAGCAAGTACTGGGTGCGTTTCTACATTCGCCTGGCCAACTCCCCATCGGCTCAACACGGAATTATCAATTTGAACGGTACGGTCGTCCGAGTGGGGGTACGGATTAACACCAACCGGACATTGGAGCTCTGGGACGAAGACGGCACCGCCGGCCAAATTGGTAGCGACAGCGCCGCCCTCAACACCGGCCAATGGTACCGGGTGGAGCTCCACGTTGATAACACCGCCCTCAACCCCGCAACTGTGGAGCTACGTTTAGATGGCTCAACGGTCGC
>JBBDZM010000017.1:0-10839 GCA_040900165.1 Patescibacteria group bacterium
AGCCGGCGGATCCGCCATGCCTGATATGTCCGGCATGGGTGGGATGGGGATGTAACATGAGTTGGGAAAATACCAACGGCCTTCGCTCGAAAAGTTACGTTTGCGGGACTTGCGGCAAGGAGGTTGCTTCAGAGAAGGGGTGGTATTCAGGCAATCATCAGTTCATCTACATCTGTCACTTTTGCACTGCTCCTACGTACTTCGCTGCTAATGGTGATCAGATTCCCGGCACACCATCCGGCAAGATGGTTGCTAATTTGCCTGAAGACATTTTGGAGGTTTACAGGGAGATTAGAAGTAGCACACAGAATGGAAACTATACTGCGGCTTTATTGCTTGGTCGGAAGCTCATTATGCATCTTGCGGTTAGCGTAGCCGGAGGCAAAGAAGGCCAAAAGTTTGTTGAGTACGTCGATTTACTAAAAAGCTCGGGTTATACACCTAAGACAGCGGGTAGGCTACTAACTCAGATAAAAGACTCGGGGAACGAGAAGAATCACGAGATCAAACTAGGGGACTCTGACGAAGCAAAGCTAATGGTAAGATTCGTTGAGTCATTGCTTTACTTTATTTATGAGCTTGATCCGGCAGAGGAAAAACCAGATAAAATCCCTTAAACTCCGTGCGTATCTGGCTTCACCGGTTTGCTAACCTGCCAAAACGCCTCAAACATCTGCCGTAACGTTTGCTCAAGCTCCTGGCTATCAATCAAAATTCCAAACTTCTCTTTCTGCGAGGTGATCAGGCCAACCTTACCCGTATCGTAAATACTTATTCCCATTGGGAAATCCATTCCTGTTGGTGCCCAGCGAATTTCGCGAGTATCATCGCCACCGCCGCCCTCAAATTTAATGTCCTCGCCTTGTACGGCAATAAGGCGAATATGGATCTTCTTTTCCCGCCGTAATTTGTCCAGCTCTTCCATGTACTCCCTTCCGCCTAACTGCTCAACCACTCGTTGACGGTTCCAAATTACCAACAACTCTTTCTTACAATTCAACACTTCTCGTTCAATTTGTTGCATCTGGGTTGTGCCTTCAAAGTATTGGATACGGGGCTTGGTCGACGACAAATTGGTGAGCGCGTTTAGCTCGGGGAGCCGCGCTTTAATTGTGTCGAGGCGTTCCTGCTGGATTCTGGCTAAATGTTTCGGCTCGACCGCCTGGTAGGTTTTTGGCTCGTTGGTGTTTTGGATAATCACTCCAAGACCAATTAGTCGGTCGATAAAGTTGTAGACCGAAGTTCGCTTAATTCCGGCTCGATTAGCAATATCGGCCACACTGCCCGTGCCAAGCTCCAACGCTGCCAAATATACCCGCCCCTCTTTTTCGCTTAAACCTAGCTCGGTAACAAGCGTTAAGTGAGTTTTATTCATTGTCTATAATATAGACATTGTATTACCTACTGTCAATACACGGTTATATATGAAAGATAATGGGCAAATATATATGTAGAAAAATACCGTCTAAACTATTGACATTAAGTTCCAATAGGTATATACTAGCCGTACAAACTTAGATTAAATCTAAGCTGCAATTTAACAGGGTGGCGACCAACGCCAGAGAAAACAAATGACAAATATCAAAGAACTTTCCTTTTCGTGCGTCGCTCGTGGTCCGGTTGTCCATCCTCCTTCGATGATGATAACGCTAGAAAAATGGAACGAAGACTGGAGTTTCTCGGTTCAGCAAGTTGGAGGCTATGTAGTGCTTGGTGATGTCTGCCAAGATGGTAAGAAAACCACTGAATGCTACGGATGCCTGGGCAACGGCCTCAACGAGCTGATTCGCAAGGGCCTCACCGATTTGGGATTGCCTGAGGATCAAGCAGTGATCCTCGTCTGGCCTGGCGAATGTCAGTGCTGGGACGGTACCCAAAATTGGTGTGGAGATCCAAACGGTCTCACCATTCGGGCTTACCTGTGGGAAAAGCTCGTCTCTAAACTCCCGGCTACGATAATGGAGTTAAAGGAGCAGGCTGACGACATTGCGATGGCAAGACTGAATGCGATGTTTGAACGAGAACAGCGAGAACGGTCGAGTGGTTAATTCCCACTCTGGCGTGTGTGACGCCGTGTTCGACTGCTAGGAAGCGGACAGAATTACTCGCGCCTGGTGCGAGAGGGCTTGGGGCTTCCGAATTGTAAACCCCAATCTCTAAAACCAGCCAATTTACCCGCCTGAATAAGGCGGGTTTTTCTTATGGTAAGCTCTACCTAATGAAATCCCTGAAATTCCGGGCGTATTTAATGCCGAAAGTTTTGAGCGGCGAAAAGTATTCAACCTGGCGGCTGTTTGACGACAAAGATATCCAAGAAGGCAACGAAGTTGACCTCCTGGAGTTTGTGACCAACCGCTACTTCGGCAACGCCACGGTCACTAAAGTCGTTGAGAAACCGATGGGCGAGCTAACCGCCGAAGACAAGGCCGGCCACGAAGAATTTGATTCAGACGAGCAGATGTACGAGGTTTACACTACCTACTACAAACAGCCAGTCGGCCCCGAAACTTTCGTAAAAGTAATTTGGTTCGAGCTGCGGAAACAAGGTAAAGAAAAACAGCTTTTCCCTAAATAACCCAGGGGGGTGGGTTATTTAGCTAACCTGTTATTTGTCCCCTCGACACCGCTCATTTGTGCTATTGTTGCCATAACGTACCTTGGCATTGGCCAGGATGGTGACATATGAATCCAGAACAAGTTCGCACGTTGGTTTGGGCAGCCGGAATGCTTATAGCGGTGCGGGTGCCTACATAGGAGCTCGCTGGATGTTCCGACATGCCGATCCAAACAACCCAGTGAAGCCGGCTCCGCCCGACAAGATAGTTTGGCCGTTAGTGGCAATTGGTTTTCTAGTCGCTAGCGCAAGCAATTTCCTTTGAAAGTCCCCTGGCCCGGACGAAGCTACCAAGCTTTGCCCGGGCCTTTTGTTTAGGTAAAGAAAAACGGCTCCACGGCTGGAATTTTCGGACAGGAAAGCTATAATTGCGTTAGCAAATTGCACCTCACTTGTTGGGGTTAGGAAACATCATGTATCAACTTACTACAACTCCAGGTCTGGCTTGGGTGTGGTGGCTCGCGGCCATTACGCTCTTTGTTAGCGGCATACTGCTAATGCGCAAAAGCAGCCGCACGGAACCCCCGCATTGGCTCTATTTCTATGTCAGCTTTCTCTTGGTATGTATGGGTATCATCTCATTCGCAGTTGGGAACGGCGTACGGCGTAACAGTATAGGGGTGCGCCTATCTATCCAGGGAGACCCAGCCCTTTCGAAGATGGCTAAGGTTGCCGAGGCGCTTGATTGGATGGAGAAGGAAGTCGAACCGCTCGTCGCTGATCTCATTGTTGAGTGTGACAAGTTGGAGTCAACAGAGCGCGGCGAGAGAGAGACGGCTCTGGCTAAGGTTAAAGAGATCGGTGCCAAACTCGAGGCCAAGAAGCGTGAGTTTGACCTGCTCTTCGGTAAGCTTGGGGCGACTGACGACTCCGAAGAACAACCCTCGGCCAATGTCCAGAAATCGGAATTTCCAGTCTACGTTTCAGAGCCGAAGTACTGAACCTGGCCCGGACGAAGCTACTAAGCTTTGCCCGGGCCTTTTGTTTTACTAAAGAAAAACGGCTCCAAACCTGGCTTTTCCCTAAATAACCCAGGGGGGTGGGTTATTTAGCTAACCCGTTATACGTCATATATGACGTACGATACCTAGATGTGCTTTCCTAGCCAGTCATTATCAAAGAATTATTATTCTCTCTTGACAAAAACGTACATCAATGTACATTTAATGCCATGACCAACAAAACTATCTCTACTACCGAGGCACGCGGCAGGATCTCGGAAATTACTGACGAAGTCGAGCAGAAAAAGGTAACCTACTCATTTACTCGTCACGGCAAAGTTGTCGCCAAGCTGGTGCCGGCCGACTTCTCCAGCTCCGGTATCAGCCCTAGATTGGCGCAGGAGCTGAAGGAATTTTTGGCCGAGCACGGCGAAGCGATGGCGCGTCTAGCCAAGCGCTAGGGTAATGACAACGTACGTCAGCATTGGGGATGTGCTGGCAATCCACGAAACATTAGTCCAGCTCTACGGCGGTTCGGCGGGAGTCCGGGACATAACGCTCGTTGAATCCGCACTGGCCCGACCACAGGCCGGTTTTGGTGGCTACGAAGCGTATCCGACCCTGTTTGATAAAGCGGCGGTTTTGATGCAAGGGCTGATTAAAAATCACGGTTTCGTTGATGGCAACAAGCGTACCGGCACGGCCGTTGCGGCAATTTTCATCAAACTTAACGGCCACAAGCTCGGCGCTACCGATACCCAACTAGAGAACCTGGCAGTAAATGTTGCGGAAGATAAATACAGCACAGAAGAGCTGGCCGCCTGGCTGAAAAACACTCACGGAGGATTGGAAACTAATTGGACTAAGAAAACGGCTTTTCCCTAAATAACCCAGGTGGGTTTACCTCGAGCGCAGTCGAGAGGCGGGTTATTTAGCTAACCTGTTATTTATTAAAGAAAAACGGCTACGACGCCCTCTCATTATGTCAACCTATTTAATCAGCATACGTCATACATGACGTATGAGATCTAGATGTAGGAATTTGGTCAGACCACTCGGATAGTGCTAGCGTAGCAGGCGGGGCTTCTTGACTTTCTTGGGTAACCATGCTATGGTTGTTCGGATTTGCACCTCGAAAGATTCGAGGCTGGGAAATATATGAAACGGAAGTCCATTGGGAACTTGATTATTTTCGTCCTTGTGCTGTTCTGCTGCTTTTTTGCTCCGGGGTGTTCCCCGGTTCAGGCGGCCGAGCAGCCCGTCCAGGCTGAACCGAAAGCGCCTATGCCGGAGGTGCAAAAAGATCCTGTCCCCGGCTTTAAGATCACCACCTCGCAGCTGCCCGACTACGTGACCGAGCCGGAGCGAATCGAGGCGCTGATCGCCAATATCTACGTTCAAGCCGACCGGATTGCTCAACAGGGCGACCGGGCCGGTTCCGAGAAGCTGTCCAGAGCTGGACAGCTGGCCGAAGAAGCTTTGCGGGAGTACCGCAACTCGCTAAGTCCAGAAGAGTACCAATTCTACTGGGCCAGACGCAACCGCTAGCCCACCCGATCCCGCCCAGACAACAGTTTGGGCGGGATTTTCTTTGTTGCCAAATTTAGTAAATAAGTTATCTTGCGCCGGTTTGCGGTGATTTAATTTTTTGCTAAATTTAACAAGTTGGTGCTGGGGCGTAGCTTTAATGTAGAGCGCCGTGCCTGGTGAGGCCAAGTGGGATCTTCTGATCTAAAAGCCAGGGTTCACACGGAGGTTGCGGGTTCGAGTCCCGCCGTCCCAGCCAGCATTCATACTGTCGATCTTCATCTCGACACCACCAGGAAGGGCGCCCCCACGGGGGCGCCCTAAAATATAGACCCCAGCGGAAGGCTGGGGTTTGGGTACGGGCTGTGCGTGGATGTATTGGGTCTACCCAATCCTACCGGACTACCGCCCCGTTGGCAACAGCTTT
Organism: Patescibacteria group bacterium; assembly: GCA_040900165.1. Lineage (GTDB taxonomy): Bacteria > Patescibacteriota > UBA1384 > 2-12-FULL-50-11 > 2-12-FULL-50-11 > BOKZ01. The sequence continues at coordinate 5,510 of JBBDZM010000017.1, forward strand.
TTCCGGCAATAGCGCCACCGGCAGATCGTCAGCAACGGCGCTCAACAACATCCCCTGGCTCTCCACCCCCCGAATAGTGCGGGGCTCTAAATTCACCAAAACTGGTACCTGCTTGCCAACTAGAACGCTCGGGTCGGGATAGGCCACGGCCCAACCACCGACAATCGTCCGTTTTTCGCTCCCTAAATCCACTTCAAACTTTAATAATCGATCAGTCTCCGGCACCGGCTCGGCCGATAAAATTGTCCCAATTTTAATCTCTAATTTGGCAAAATCTTCGTAGGCAATATTCATTTAGTCCTCTAAACAATTCATCTAGCTTTGGGCGGCTTGGGTGGCGGTTTTCTCAAACATCGGCTCACCGACAACGTCGTTAAAGACGATTTGCTCGGGGGTAATCGCTATTAAATATTGTTGGGGAATTATCCGCTCGTTTAATAAATGTCGCACGTAAAATCGAATAATCCCCCCGGTTGTTAAATCCAAATAGAGGTCGGCGACTTTGCCGAGTTTGATTCCCGATTGGGTGGTGGCGTTAACGCCGACGACGGGGCCAAAATTTTTATAGGCTTGATCAAAATCTCGCAGGTTTGGTTTAAGAATACTGTCGTTCTCGATTACTAATTCATCCCGGGCGATATCGATCAGATCGGCAAAGTATAGCCCGGCAAACTTTTTGACGACACCGGGGCGGGCGATCTGGAAGCCCAGCAATGTCGCTTCTTTACCGTTGAAAACGGCGAAATCGACCTTACCGAGCATCTGCCCGGTGGCCGAGCGTACAGCGGTACCCTGGAGGTCGGAGAGTTCAATTACCATATTTCTAGATTAGCAAAATCTCGCTCTCTGCTCTACGATTAAACAATGGTAACGGGGCTGTTGAAACATCTACGGCCGTTAGAAGTGTTTATTGTTATCTCAATAGTCGGTTTATTGGCTCTAACCTGGGCTGTTACGACTGCCCAGACGACCAAGACTACACGTGACACCCAGCGCAAAAGCGATTTGACTAATTTCTACCAGGCAGCCGAGAGTTTTCGCAACGACTACGGCTTTTACCCCAACTACACGATGATCCTGGGATTAAGTACTAGCGATCGCTCGAAAAGCCACAATTACGACTTAGCCTCGGTGATAGGGCTCTGCCCCAATTTAGACAAATTTGTCGCGGGCGTTGATTTGAAAAAACCGCAGAGCAATCTGAACAAAGCCTATCTCAAGCCGGGTTATCAGGCAGTTAGTAATTTTTTAGTGTGCTTGGGTTATTTAGGCGAAGTGACCGATGACCCACTCTGGGCGGGGACGGTCTCTGATTATCAGTATCGAGTTTCGTCTGACTACCAAGAGGTTTTAATTGTTGGGAACCTGGAGCGCATCAACGATAGCGATCTTCAAGCATTAGAGAATAACGTTGGCTGGAAATATTATTTAGGCAACGGCGTTAACGACCGCAATTTGTTTGATAGCTCCGATTACAGCATTGCCGGCGACCAAAAGTACTTTCAGGCCTTCGAGGGGCGAGAGATCGAAAACAGCAGCTATCTCTATCAGTGTCTTAAAAATGCCGCCGGCAAATTGCTGAGCGTTAACGATCGGGCCAACGACAAATATCAACCGTTTACTTTGGCGCAAGATACCGGGGAGCAGATTGCCAATTTCAGTTGTCGTGATCACCCGGACGGGCTATTGGTAGTTGCTAGCAGGTAGTATTTTGAATAAATAAAGTTATCCCGACAGACGCAGTCGGGATTTCCAGCGAATCCCGCTGCTTGGGTCTCGGCAATCTGCCCTCTGGGACCAAGCCAGATTGCCTGCGACACACTGTCGGAATAACCTTCTTTATTCAAGCTCGAGAGTCGTATTTACCAGTTTCCGTACTGACAACGATTAAGTCGCCAACACTGACAAATAGCGGAACCATTACCTCCAGCCCAGTTTCCAGCGTTGCCGGCTTGAGGGTTGAGCTCTGAGTGTTGCCCTTAAACCCCGGCTCGGTATAGCTAACTTTGAGGGTAACTTTGTTTGGTAGCTTAACGCCGAAGGCTTTGTCCTGCCAGAGCATTAAATCGACTGGCGATCCCTCTAACAAGTACGGTGTTTGGTTGCTGGGCAGGACGATCTCGATTGTCGCAAAATCGTCGTTGGTCATGAAAATGGCCTTATCCTGCTGTGAGTAAAGAAACTGAGCGGCTCGGTAACGAACTTCGGCCACTTCCAGTTTTTCATCGCCGGAGAAAGTGTAATCAACGACTGCGCCGGTTAATAGATTGCGCAGTTTGCAGACCAACTTGGCCCCACCCCGACCAACTTTCAGATGATTGGCTTCTAGTAGTTCGTGCGGCGCGTTGCGCCAAATAATTTTGGAGCCAGTTTTGGCCTGGTTAAGAGAAAGCATTTAGATATCTTATAAATAATAGATTAAAGATAATAGATAATAGTTAAGGTGTCGCAAAGCGACTCAATTTTTATTATTTATTATTTTTTATCTATTATCTATCCTTAACGGCTGGTGTAGGGAAGCAGACCCATATAGCGAGATCGCTTAATGGCCTTAGATAGGGCGCGCTGATACTTGGTGGAGGTATTAGTTTCTTTGGCGCTCTTGAGCTTGCCCCAGTTGGTCATATAACGGCCGAGTAGTGCGGTATCGCGGTAGTCAATTTCCTTGACTTGGTTTTTAGTGAAGAAACAATCTACTTTGCGTTTCATCTTATTAGGTTAATAAATTCGAAATTCGAATATCGAAATTCGAGACAATATTTAATCTTAAATTTTCAAAATTTAAAACATTGGAATTTGTTTCGGATTTCGGATTTCGGGCTTCGTATTTTTTCATCAAAATGGTATGTCATCCAGGTTAATTTCGTCGGATTTTTCGTCGTTTTTGTCTTTGGCTTTCTCGGTCTTGGCGGTCTTTTTTTCGTCGCTAGGAGTTTCTTCGGTAATGGCGGCAGCAGTATCAAAACCAGTGCTGTCTTTGGGCGAGAGCGGAATAAAACTGTCGGCAACAATCTCGGTTCGCTGACGTTTAGTACCGTCGGTCCCTTCCCAGCTAGAGGTCGATAGGCGACCCTCGACGTAAACCTTTTTGCCCTTGGAGAGCATTTGGCTGGCTAGCTCGCCGAGCCGTCCCCAGACACTAACGTCGTGGTATTGGGTATCTTCTTTGAAGTTACCGTCCTTGTCTTTCCAGCGGCGATTAGTGGCCACAGCAAAGTTAACGACCGATTGGCCGCTCGGTAGTGAACGGACTTCTGGGTCGCGAGTGAGGTTACCGATAATTTGAGCGCGATTTAAGCTAAACATTAGACAGTTGCCCTCTCAACGCGGCGGGGACGTTTGACAGTCGAGCCTTCGTTGGTGACTTCGCCACGCCAGGTAGTAATTAAAAATCGCTCAGCTTGCTCTTCGAGAGCGAGCTCTTTCTCTAATCCGGGGATAATTTCTGGCTGGGCGGTAAAGAAAATCGACACTAGCGTTAGCTCGCTGTGCTTATTGATTTTATAGGCCAAAGTTTTGCGGCCGAGATTCTCGGCTTTAACAACCTCCGCCTTGCCTTCGAGGTATTTCTTGATCGTCTCTAACGATTCGTCTTTTTGAACCAGCGCTGAAAGCAAATATAGATTGCCGGCCACGGCCGCTACTTCGATATCGCTTGTCGCTGTTTTGTCTTTTGTCATCAGTGGGTATTGTACACTGAAAAACCGGTTTTGTTCAAGAGTCGTCAGTGCTTTTAGCGCTCTTGTTTAAAAATTTTCGATGAATTGCCTTGAGATCTTTATTGGTGACATGGGTATAAACCTGGGTAGTGGTAATCGATGAGTGTCCGAGCAGTTCCTGAACCGAGCGTAGGTCAGCGCCGTTGCGCAACAGCTCAGTGGCAAAACTGTGGCGCAGTTTGTGAGGGGTAAGCGGTTTGACGATACCGGCGATGGCTCCGTAGTGCTTGAGCAGGCGTTGGATTGAGCGAGCAGTTAGCGGTTTAGCGACCTGGTCTAATTCCGAATTTTTTTGATGGCGAATAAACAGGATTGGGTTGCTGTCGCGCCGGTGGTTGAGATATTGGCCGAGCTCGGCGATTGCTTGATCAGCCAAAAATACTGGCCGGACTTTACCGCCTTTGCCTTTAATACTAAACTCCCCGGTTTTGGGGTTAACGTGGCTGCGCTTGAGGGCGACTAGTTCGCTGACCCGCAAGCCGGTGGAAAAAAGAACCTCCAAAATCGCTCGATCACGTTGGGCGTTGAGCGAGTCTCCCTCGGGGGCAACACGCAGTCTGTCAATTTCCTCACGCTCTAGAAAATGGACCTGGCGGGCAGGAGTTTTAGCCAGAACAATCCGCTCTGGCGCCAATACTTCGATGTTGCGGCCAAGCAGATATTTGAACATTGAGCGGACGGCAATTAGGTAATAGTTGATAGTCTGCGGTGAACGCAGACTTAGTGGACGTATACCGTTCACTACAGTCTTTTGGCCTCGTCCCTCTTGATTGTGCAGATGCTCCTGAAAATCCTCGATGTCCTCCAGAGTTATTTTCTCGATTTGATCGAGCTTATTATCTTCGGCCCAGTGAGCAAAAACATTTAAGTATTGCTGGTAGCTTTTGACGGTGTTAGGCGAATACCCGCGACCGACTCGGCAGTGGCGAAGGTATTCTTTAATTGCTCGCTTGAATAACATTTGGGTATACTTTAGCACGACATGTCCAGTTTGCTTGTGCTTGATCAAAAGATTACTTTTTTACTCTATCTCGAGTCGATTGACCCAACTCTTACTAATACAATCTACTTTATAGCCAGCGGGTTTGTTTACGTTATCCCAATTGTCTTGCTGGTGATGTTTTGGCGCAGTCATCGGGATCGGATTGTCTCAATGAAAATTTTTCTGGCGGCCCTCTTGGCTTGGCAGGGATTAACAACGGTTGTTGGCGACTACCTTTACACCCACTACCTGTTTCGGGATCGGCCATTTACCGGCCGGGGGATTCAAGAGCTGTTTTTTGAGCAGCCGCACAAAGCCTTTCCATCCGATCACGCCGCCGTGCTAATGGTGGTGATTGTCGCGGCGTTTGCCTATCGTTATCCAAAACTCGGCTATGTTTTCCTAATTGGGGGAGTTCTTAGTAGTTTGGCGCGAGTGGTAATTGGTTTTCATTGGTTTGGCGATATTCTGGCCGGTTGGCTGTTGGGCGCGATAGCGGTTGGGGTGATTTGGCTATTCGACCGGCCGATAACAGTGGCATTTGAGTGGGTGATTAAAAAATTTAGCCGATCCTATGGTCGCCGTTAACAAACAGCTCCCTAGCAGTTCAAATCCTGCTATGGTCGCCG
>JBBDZM010000018.1:0-10303 GCA_040900165.1 Patescibacteria group bacterium
GTGATTTTGGGGGTGGGAGCCACCTATTTTATTCTGCGCAACCGTCAGAACGATTTCGGCAAAATCAGCCAGAAAATTAGTGAGCAAGTTATGAACTTGGCCAAAGAAAAACTCGGTGCCGAGAAAGAAATTATTAAAACTGACCTGGAAGGCAAAAAAGATGCCATTAAAACTCTCGTGGACGAAATCCGCAAACAGCTCAAAGACACCGACGACAAACTCCGGATTAGCGACAAGGAGCGGATCGACTCGTTTTCTTCGCTCAAAAAAGAGCTGGAAACCCACCGCCAATTAACTCATGAGCTACGCGGCAGCGCCGAAGATTTAAAGCGGGTGCTCTCCAACAACCAAATGCGCGGGGCCTTCGGCGAGCGAGTGGCCGAAGATTTGCTAAAAATGGCTGGTTTTGTGATTGGCCAGGACTACACCGTTCAGGATCAAACCGGCGCATCGCGCCCCGACTTAACCCTACTCTTGCCGGACGGCACCAAGGTCCAGATCGACGTTAAGTTTCCCTACTCCAACCTCCAGCGCTACACCGAAGCCAAAACCGACGACGACAAGCAAAAATATATGAAGCTCTTCAAGGCCGACGTCAAAGAAAAGATTAAGCAGATTGCTACTCGTGACTACATCAATCCCGACGAGAAAACCGTCGATTTTGCCATTGCCTTTATCCCTAACGAAATGATTTTTAGCTTTATCTACGACCAAATGAACGACATTTGGGAAGACGGCATGCGTAAAAAAGTCGTGCTGGCCGGGCCGTTTAGTTTTACGGCGATGTTGCGTTTAATCCGCCAAGCCCACTCCAATTTCCAGTTCCAGCAGAATATCCACCAGATTATTTCGTTAATTCAAAAGTTCCGCGGCGAGTACGACAAGTTCTCCGAATCGGTCGATGTGCTGGGCGCCCGGCTGGAATCGACCAGCAAGCAATTCGAGGTGGTTTCCTCCACCCGGAGCCGCCAACTCGGCCGGGTGATTGACCAAATTGATAGTCAGCAAACTCTCACTGGAGCAAAGAATGCTCCAGTAGACAATCAGCAGCTGCCGACCCCCACCAAAGACGAGCGACTACTGGAGGAGTAACAGTTTCTTAATTTGCTTGCGGCTTTTAGCGTGCTGTAAGTAGCCCAAATACGACGGCAAAGATTTGGCCAGTTCTTCCGGAGTGGAGCGGGCGGCTTTTTTAAAAATCCGCCGAACGGTTTTGCGCCGGGGCAAGTTGTAATACGGCCGGGCAACGTAGCCGACAAAGTCGATTCCCCAGCTTAATTTGCGCAGAGCTATTTTGTCGGGATGGATACGCAGTTTTAACTGCTCGCGCAGGAATACCTGGATCTCAACAAAACAGCCGAGCAGCTCTCTCGGATTATTGGCAAGCAACAAAAAGTCGTCGGCATAACGTAAGTAATATTTGGCTTTGAGCCGGTGCTTCACAAATTTATCGAGCGGATCCATGTAAACATTGGCGAACAGCTGGCTGGTTAGATTGCCGAGCGGCATGCCCTTGCCCGGAGTAAACTCAAAGCTTCGGATTATGCCGTATATGACGTATAGGAGCTGTCGGTCGGCAATCCTTTGCGAGAGCAGCCCAAGCAGGATTTCATGGTCGACGGAATCGAAGAACTTGCGAATATCCATCTTCAGCGCCCAGCAAGGAGCGGTATAGTTCCGGCTAACTTGGCGAGAAAATCTAACCAACCGCTGAAATGCTTTATGAGTGCCTTTGTTGTTGCGGCAAGAGTAGGAGTCAAAAATGAAAGTCCGGTCAAACGCTGGGTAAAGTATTTGGTAAATGGCTTGGTGGAGCAAACGGTCCCGAACCGGTGCTTTGCTAATTAGCCGAGTTTTCGGGTCGGTAATTTTAAACTGTTGGTAGTTGCCCGGCCGGTAGCATCCGGCCGCCAGATCTTTATGGAGCTGAAAGATGTTATCCTCCAGCCGGAACTCAAATAGCTGGACATCGCTTTTGCTGCGCTTGCCTTTGCGGTAGTTCTCCCAAGCCGCAAACAGGTTGTCTAACGAAATTATCTGTGCGAAAGTGCCGTCATGGAACAAGAGCGGGCTTCTAACGTGCCCCCCCCCTACGCAATTTGCTTCGAGCGAGATTCCGATTGTCCATTTGACGACTGAATTATACAAAAAAGTTTACCAAATAGGCCTGAAACTGCCGAAAAGCAACCGGCTGGGGATATTCGCCAAGATTGAAGCGAACATTTTGGAGGCCTTGGAAAATGCGATCGAGGCTTCCTTTTTACCACGCAGCCAAAAAGCGCCTAAGTTGCTCTTACTGCGGCGAAAACTCGAAATCCTGAAACGCCTCGTCCGTATCGTCGGCGATTTAGAGATAATTCAACAAAAAACTTATATCGAACTGTCGTTCGAGCTACAGACGATTTCTAAAATGGCGAACGGTTGGATTAAGTCATTACCATAAACAAAGACCCCCTTACAGGGGGTCTTGTCGGAAACTATCTCACGGACACGCAAGTTGTCGTTCCGATTGTCGGGGTTGTACCAATTGACGTTCATCTTCGAATCATCGGAATTCCAGTTGACGTTCGGCACGTTGCCATCGTCGTTGCGGGAACCGCTTTGGTGCCTTGCCCTTCTATGGCGCCGCCGAAGAATATTTCTTGGCGATGTTGCCCGAGGCGTTTTACAAAGCATGGCGTAAGTAGCCAACCTTCTTTGAGCGCAGCACGTAGTTTCCTACAATTGGCCAACCGCCACCAAAATAGGCCGGCTGAACAGCCAAAAATACACTACGATATTTTTTCGGCTATGAAAATGGGGCCGGCCGAAGCCAGCCCCGAAGGGAAAGAGGGAAAAGTGAAGAGGTTTAGGAAACCACCTCACGGACACGCAAGCTGTCGTCCCGACCGTCGGGGCGGAACCAAATGACGTCCACCCGCGAACCATCGGAACCCCAGCCGACGCTCGGCACGTCGCCATCGTCGTAGCGGGAACCGCTGCAGAGCGTCCAGTTCTGGACATCGAGGTGCTTCTGGGTTTTCCAGAAGTACCAAAGCTCCAGAATCAGCCGCTCACGCAGAGTGATGCCGCTGATGTTGGCCGCTTTCAGGTCGTTGGCCGACTTGTTCCGGTGAACTTCATCGGCTTCAACTGTGTCGCGCAGCCAGATGGCGTAGGTGCCCTTGGACTGATCGCGGTCATTAACTGGGACTGCGTCATCAAGTGAGCGGTCGGTGTACTTCCAGCAGTTGAACTGCTTTTGGCACGCCTCATAGGCCGCTTGGGTTGAGATGCGCTCGTCCATAATCAGCAGCCAATCGAATCCCTCGCGGGAAATTGGCACTCTGATGTTGGGGAAGTCGCACTCCAGGCCGAAGACTTCGCCGTAGAAGCGGGTCATCTCGTCCAGCCAGTAGAGCACTGACTTAGTCCGGACGAACGGCTCGAAAATCTTGCCGACCAAGCCGTTGACTTCCTTTGGGTTGTCAATCATCTGCTCGGCGTCGTCGAAAGTCATGGTCTGCAACTGCGTTGAAACAGCCTGCAGAACGGTGGCACGAATGCTGTCTTTTTGGCCATCAGTGGCCATCTTTAGGTTTTCTGTGACTGATCGATTCCTCATCGACTGATCTCCTGCGTTTACGCTCGCCAGCGTTGTTTTGTTAAGGTTGCTTCCTGTTTTGAAGCGTCGTTACCATAGCACATTTTACCCGAAAAGTCAAGGGTTGGGCTCTTAAATTAATATTTCACTCATTGACAAATATACAACCCAAATATATATTTCAATTATGAAGTTAAAAATCCTTCTTTCACTCAACTAATGTTTTCGCGAAATGACTAAAGTAATTAAAGCCACCGACTTACGCACTGATTACGCCGCTATTGCCAACGAAATTCGTGGCGGAAAAAACGTCGCGGTTATTACCAAGCGCGGCCGGCCTGATTTGGCCTTGGTAGATTTGGACTATTTGGAGGATTTACTCGAAAGCCAAGACAAGGACTTCCAAAAATCCTTGCGACAAGCCGCCCAAGAGAAAGCGTATTCGCTTGAGGAGGTTTTTGCTGCCTCTAAGTAATGCACATTACTTTCAGCGAATCAGCCAAACGGGATATCGAAGGCCTGCCGAGCAAAATACGCCTCGGGCTAAAGAACAAACTTGCTTACTGGGAAGCTGTTCCCCAGCCGCTTGATAATGCCAAACCGCTCACACAGCATACGGAAGCAACCCACCGTTTCCGCTTCGGCGCTTATAGAATTATCGTCAAAAAAATCGGCAACGAACTACGAATATTGCGAGTCCGCCACCGCAAAGACGTGTACCGATAATGGAGTGCGGAGTAATAATATCGCCATTGGCAGGAAAGTTGAAAATGCTACTGTAAAAATATGACTTTAACGAAAGACGATTTAAAGCAATTTCGTGGCCTACTCTCTGACTTCCGTTCGGACTTACGTTCAGAGATACACCTGGATATGAAAGTTCTCCTAGAGCAAGAACTTAGACCACTCAAGGAACGTGTTGAGCAACTATACCGAATGGTCAATGACGATATTGGCCTGGCCTTTAAAGAAATTGAAACTCTCAAGAAGCGTATTAAAAAGTTGGAAACTAGAGTCAGCTCGCTGAAGTAACGCCTGGCAGTACTTTCCAGGTTTGGTAAACTTATCGAGATGACCCATCAGCCCCGACCCGAAGCGGAGATCCGCTTGGAAAAATTAGAGGAATTGAAAAAACTCGGTATCGACCCGTATCCGGCGATGGTACCGGCTTATATTACTATCGAAGAAGCCCGGACTAAAAAAGACGGGGCAAAGCTCGCCACCCTTGGGCGGATTACCGGAGTGCGTGGCCACGGCGGCTCGGCGTTTTTGGATATCGAGGACGAAGGCCATAAGCTCCAGCTTTTCTTTAAAAAAGACGAAGTCGGTAAAGAGTACGATTTATTAAAGCTTTTTGATCACGGCGACTACCTTTGGGTCGAGGGCGAGATGTTTACCACCAAGGCCGGGGAGCTGTCGCTGAAAGTTAAGAAGTTCCAGCTATTAGCCAAATCTCTCTTGCCAGTTCCCGACGGTTGGAACGGCTTGAGCGACGTGGAAACCCGCTACCGCCAGCGGACGCTGGACTTTAAAACCAACGACCAGGCCAAGAAAATTATCGTTACCCGGGCCAAAGTGGTGGAAGCCACCCGGGAATTTTTCGTCCGGCACGGTTTTCTGGAAGTTCATACCCCAATTCTGCAGCCAATCCCCGGCGGAGCGGCGGCCAAGCCATTTATCACCCACCACAACGCTCTGGAAGCTGATTTCTACCTGCGGATTGCCCCGGAGCTGTATCTGAAACGGTTGGTAGCTGGCGGTTTTAACCGGGTTTTTGAGATCGGGCCGAATTTCCGCAACGAGGGTTTGTCGCATATGCATAACCCCGAGTTCTACACCGCCGAGGCCTACTGGGCCTACCAGGATTACCGGGGCTTTATGCAGGCCACCCAGGAGTTGGTTCAGGAGCTGGTTAAGAAGGTCTGCGGTTCCTTGAAAATTACCTACCAAAACCAAAAGTTGGATTTCTCGGGCGATTTCGCTGTTAAAAAGTACGCCGACATTATTAAAGATGACACCGGTATCGATATTGCCAAGGCCGATGACTTTGATGCGCTTAACGCGGCGGTCAAGAAAGCTGCCCTTCCACCAGCTCAGGGCGACCCCGAGGGGACTCGAGGGGCTGGCATTAAATTCGACAATCAAAATATCAAGGTTTGGAACGAGCTAGTTGATGAACTGTTCAAAAAAGTTAGCCGGCCAAAAATTGTCCAGCCAACGTTTGTGACTGACTATCCGCTGGTAACGACGCCGCTAGCCAAACGCCACCGCGACAACCCGAAACTGGCCGAACGCTTCCAGCTGATCGCCGCCGGAGGGTTTGAGCTGGTCAACGCCTACACTGAGCTTAACGACCCGGTTGACCAAGAGGGCCGGTTCCGCGAGCAGATGAAAATGAAGCAAGCCGGTTGGGAAGAAGCCCAGCTGCTCGATGAGAACTTCGTCGAAGCCCTGAAATTCGGCCTGCCGCCAACCGCCGGTTGGGGAATGGGGATTGAGCGGCTGGTGATGATCCTGACCGACCAGCACTCGATAAAAGAAGTAATCGCGTTTCCAACCTTGAGACCACTGAAATAGCGAATCAAAATTACCACTTAACGACTTGATGACGAGTAATTTTTTTAAAAATTACGAGACACAAGGCATTGTAAAATTACCCCCATACCTTGACTTTTAAGTAATTTACTGGTACAATCCGGGTACAAGTTTGGCCTGGCCAAATTGCACGTTTCAGGAAAAATTATGAAGACGCTAGTTATCGCTCTCGCAATTTTGTCCGCGACATACGCTGCGGCTCAAAAACCCGAAGAGTTCGGCAATCAATTGCCAACTCAGACATCCTCCCCGCCGATTATCACAGAAGACTGCGATATCCCGGTTTGGCCGGAAGGGGGCTTGGGACAGTTCCCCAGCTACCCAACCCGGATCAACGCTTCGGTTTCGTCTTCTGGGAAAAGGCCTGGAAACGACACAAAGCCCCAACCGGATAACCTTGAAGAGGCCACGTACAAACGCGGCTTCAAGGACGGCCATGCCGAAGGTCTCAAAAAAGGAGAGGCCAACAGTCAGCAACCGGTAGATGACCGCTATAGCGAAGGCTACAGCCAAGGTCGGGCTCAAGGCATAACCGAGGGCTCGCCAGTTTATCACAACGGCATTTCGGCCGGATGGTTCTGGTTCTGGATGATTCTTTCCATCCTTGTCTCAATCATTTTGACTACCAGAATTGTCAAACGGGCAGGGCGGAAAAAGAAAAAACCAGATACCGGCTCTGCGCCGACTGGACCAACCATTTAATAGCTACTAAGTCGGCAGATCCTGACCGACTACCACCGCCGCTGGCATTGCCAGCGGCGGTTTTCTTTAGGTTAAATAATCTTTTAAGCGCGAGGCTTCCTCGTGCTTCTTTAGTTTTTGCAGGGCTTTGGCTTCGATCTGACGGATCCGTTCGCGGGTAACGCCGAATTCTTTACCGACTTCTTCAAGAGTGTGCGTGCGGCCAACGCCCTGATCCGGCTCTAAGCCAAAACGCATCCGGAGGATTTTCTGTTCGCGTGGCGTTAGGATTGCCAGTGATTCTTCGACGTGGCCCTTCATTAATTGGTAGATGGCCTGTTCTTCTGGGGAGATGGCAGTTTTGTCTTCGATAAATTCGCCCAAGCTGGAATCGCCTTCGTCGCCGACTGGCGACTCCAACGAAACTGTTTCCTGGGAGATTTTCATAATGTGCTCGAGTTTCTCTAAATCAACGCCGAGTTTTTTGGCCAGCTCCTCGTGGGTAGGTTCGCGGCCGAGCTCCTGCTGGAGTTCGCGCTGGGTACGCATATAGCGGTTGATCGTTTCAACCATATGGACCGGAATACGAATGGTTCGGGCTTGGTCGGCGATTGCCCGGGTGATGGCCTGGCGAATCCACCAGGTGGCATAAGTTGAGAACTTAAAGCCCTTTTTGTAATCAAATTTCTCGACTGCTCGATGCAGACCCAAATTGCCCTCTTGGATTAAATCCAACAGCGACAGGCCGCGGCCGATATATTTTTTGGCAATCGATACCACTAGGCGCAAGTTAGCCTCGGCCAGCCGGCGTTTGGCGGCTCTGTCGCCGCGCTCAATCCGTTTGGCGAGTTTGACTTCTTGCTCACCTGTTAAGAGCGGGTACTGACCAATCTCTCGCAGATACATTCGGACAGAATCGTCGGAAGTAACAGCCACATCGTCGTCTTTGAGTGGTTTTTTCTTCTCGTCAACGCCCGGGATATCGAGCATGGCTTTCGGTTCGCTAATCTCTACTCCAATCGCGCTCAAGTAGCGCATAAACTCATCAATCATCTCCAGATCTTGCTCGGGCTCAGGAAAGGCCTGAAGGATCTCTCGGTAAGTCACAAAACCGTGCTGACGACCTTTTTTAATTAAATACATTAAGTCGTCGGGGAAATTTAGCCCGACGTCTTGTTTGACTTTCTTTGGTACGGCTTTAGTCATTACAAACTCCTTTGGAGTTTCGATTGGGGAATATAGAATTATAGCAGCCGGTAAACTGCTTAGTGTCCGTTTCTCGGACACTATAGTGGACAGGATGTCCACTAAGTGATGCGGCGTACCGCACACTATAGCAACTGGGACGTTGCTTAGTCGGCATATCCTGCCGACTATGAATTATGAATATATTTCCAAAAACATTTCCTCCCCATAATTCGTAATTCATATTTCTTAATTCCTCCTTCATGTTACGCTTCCTTAGTTAGCTCGTTTAACTTGTTCATAAGTTTTTTAATCTCTTTAACGTCGCCGGCTTCTTGGGCGGTCTTGATTGATTGGGCGAGCTGGGTTTTTTGGTTTTCGTGAGATTTATTGGAGAGTAACCGGAATTTTTCCTCAAGCAGTTCGATAGCAGTTGGGTCGGTGAGATTATTCCACTGGTCAGAGAGCCAAAACATCCACGCATCAACTTTCTGCGCGATCTGCGAGTTTGTCTGGTTTTTTACCTGTGACAGAAATTGATTCTGGTTAGTCACCAAAGCTTTGTTAGTATAACAATTCTCGAGCACATCAGCAATGCTCCGAGCATCGACGCTCAACCAAACGATGTTTTTGAGCTTGCCGATAAAGTCCTTGATTAGTTGCGGCTTGCTCAAAAATATTGCCAGTAGTTGTTCTTCGTTGGTTAAAGATGCCTTGCCCGGCCGATTGCCAGCTGAATCACCGGACTGTTTCGGACTTTTGGCGCGCGCTATCGAGGAGTAAATACTATCTAGCGACAACCCCAACTTGCTGGCCAGGCGCTGGGCGGCGTGATCGAGACGAGTTGGATCGTCGATTAGTTTGACGATGCTCAGAACCGCTTTAAGAACTTTTTTCTTGCCTTCTATCTGTTTAATGTCGCCGGCCTCGGCAATTGCTTGATCAATTAGCCAGTCAATGGCTTCTTTGGCGGCTTTTTGTTGAATAACCCACCTCTCGACTGCGCTCGAGGTAAACCCCTCTGAGTCATTCATTAATAGCTCGTCGGCATCCTTGAATTTGCCAAAATTAATCACCCGGGCATTCAAGTCGGCCGCCAGGAGCAGCTCGATCACTTTTTTGGTCGTATTAATTCCCGCCGTGTCGCCGTCGAAGGCCAGCAGGAAGTTTGGAGTGTATTTGGAGAGAATTTGGAGCTGTTGCTCGGTAATTGCCGTGCCGGAAGAAGCAACGGCGTTCTCGATACCGTGATGATGCAGGGCAATCACGTCGAACTGCCCCTCCACCAGCACCACGGCATCGCTGTCTTTGATCGCGCCCTTGGCAAAGTTTAGCCCATAGAGAATCCGGCTTTTGTTGAACAGCGGGGTTTCCGGCGAATTTAGATATTTGGGCTGGCTGTCGCCGAGGGTCCGGCCGGTAAAGCCAATCACGTGCCCCATCACATCAAAAATTGGGAAAATTACCCGCTCAAAGAATTTCTCCGGCGAGCCGGCTTTGGCTAATTCGGCGGCTGGGACGCCTTTTTTCAACATCAAATCTTTAGCGGAAATCTTGCGTGAAGCGTAGCCAAGCCGGAATTTTCGAATCGTTTTTTCGTCCAAACCCCGTTTTTTTAGGTAATTGAGCGCTGTTTTGCCATCGGCGGCCTCCCAAAGAATTTTTTCGAAAATCTTGCTAGCCAATTCGTTAATGCGGTAGAGCGAGTCCTTACGAGTTTGGGACTGGTGCTCGGCTTGGGTCCGGGGCTTGAGAGTAACGCCGGCTTTTTGGGCAAGCAATCGCAGGGCGTCGCCAAACTCCAAATGCTCGGCCTCCATCACGAACGAAAAGGCGTCGCCGCCCTTGCCACAGCCAAAGCATTTCCAGATCTGCTTTTGGGGGCTGACCATCAGCGACGGCGTTTTTTCCTGGTGAAACGGACAGACACCCTTGTAATTGGCGCCGGCTTTTTTGAGCGTGAGGTATTGGCTAATTAAGTCGACAATGTCGAGCCGTTGGCGGACTTCTTCCACTTCGTTCATCGCCCCAATTCTAACAGGGAAAAAACAGATTAAAAGCACAGGGGGCTAAACTTTTACCCTGAAAAGAGGTAGAATTTCAGAGGATTACAACATGGAAGGGTCGCATCTCCCCTATTGGGTTGAGCCGACCATCCCATAAATGGAAGGGTCGCATAGCGGACTAGTGCACCACCTTGGAAAGGTGGCGTGGTCGCAAGGCCACCGAGAGTTCGAATCTCTCCCCTTCCGCCAAAAT
>JBBDZM010000019.1:0-10224 GCA_040900165.1 Patescibacteria group bacterium
AACTTGTCGAGCGGCGCTCCGCCAACCCGTTGGGTCGGTGAATCCGGGGTTTCTAGCTCCGGAAACTCGGTTTCGATTTTTTTGAGCTCATTAGTTAGCGAATCATAGACAGAGTCCGTTACCGCCGGATCATCTAAAACATGATAGCGATAACGCAAATCGTTAATGGTTTCTCGTAGTTTCCTTACTCTCTGGATAATTCTTTCATCGAGTATAGCCATCGTTACAAATTCGAAATCCGAAATTCGAAATCCGAAACAATCTCAAAATCCAAATTTTGAAAATTCAAAACATTGGAATTTGTTTCGGATTTGGTGCTTCGTGCTTCGGATTTATCAGGCATTCAATTTGTAGATCGTAGTTTTTTAATCCGATCGTGAATTGGCGGGTGGGTGGAGAAAACGCTTGTCAGCCAAGATTGCTTTTTATCGTCGACGCCGAACGGCTCGTTAATAAATAAGTGGGCGGTTGCCCGATTGGCCGATTTCATTGGCCGCTCGTAGGCCTCGATTTTCTCCAGCGCCGAAGCTAATCCTTCCGGATAACGGGTCAGCATTGCTCCCGAGCCGTCGGCCAAATATTCCCGTTTGCGCGAGACCGCCAATTGAATCATCTTGGCAAACAGCGGCGCCAGAATCGCCAGGGCTAGGGCGATCAAGATGGCGTAGCCGCCGGCTTTATTGTCGTTATCCGAGCCGCCCCAAAACCGGCTGCGCAATAGAATATCGCTAGCCAAGACAATTGCCCCAACCAACGTTACCGAAACGGTCATCACCAAGATGTCGTAGTTGCCGATATGGGCCAATTCGTGGGCAATCACCCCCTCTAGCTCGGTTTTGTCGAGCCGTTCCATTAACCCGGTTGTAACGGCAATCGAGGCGTTTTTCGGGTTGCGGCCAGTGGCAAAAGCGTTTGGCGACGGGTCGTTAATTACGTAAATTTTTGGCTTGGGCAAACCGGCCGTTATCGCTAAATTCTCAACAATCCGGTGCAGCTCCAGAAACTCCGCCCGACTGGCCTCTTTGGCTCCGGTTGCCAGCAAGCTGATTTTGTCGGAGTAAAAATAGCTAACCCAGCTCTGAATAACGGCAATAACCACGGCAATCACCAATATCCCCGGCGATTGAAAGTAGTAGCTAAACGCCCAACCAACCAGCATAAAAAGCACCAAGAACACGAAAAACAGTCCCCACGTCCGGCGTTTGTTGGAATCGATCTGGTTATACATATTGATATTCTACCTGTTTAAGCTTATAGTTCTCAATATCATCGGAGTTTAACATGGATAAAATAACTGTCGACCCGAAACTGTCCCACTACCGAAGTGACAGAGAGTTTGTGCTTGTTTTGAGCATTTTTTTCATCCCAGGATGTGCCGGCATTTCTGCGCTGATGGTACGTGATAACTGGCCAAACCCACTGGTAGCGGTATCGTTTGCCACGGTTTGTGCCTTAGGCCTTGTTTATCTTGGTTGGTGGGGATTCGGACCAAGGTTTACTGCACTACAACGGCAAAACAAAGAAGTCGTGGTAGCGAATAATCACGTTCGGAACCATTGGTTTGAGATCTCATCACAGAGATGGATTGTAACCCCGGTAGTCGACCGATACGGAGTCGCCAAGATGCAAGACTGCTGGTATGCAACATTCCGCGCCAATGGCTCGGAGCTAGCTGTAATGTGGGAAAAAGAGTGGGTAGAAAAGCACGGGCTTACGGAAGGAAAGGCTCCCACCCATATTAAATTCCCGCACGCACACTACAGCGACACCGACGGCAAACTAGTCCTTGACGCAAAATACGGATTCTTCAGCCTTAAGTACTAGAGAGTCAACCGCTATGCCCCCCAACGGGGGAATTTTTTTTAGAACTGTACTTTGACCGGTTCTTTTTCGGCTTCGTCGGCTTCGAAGAATTCTCGTTTGACGGCGCCAAACATACCGGCCACCAGGTTGTCTGGGAAGGTTTCAATCTTGGTGTTCAAATCGCGGACGTTGGTATTGTAAAACCGGCGGGCGGCCTGGATTTTGTTCTCGGTGTCGGTCAGCTCACCCTGGAGCTGCATAAAATTCTGCGAGGATTTCAGATCTGGATACGCCTCCGAAACAGCAAACAAGCTTTTCAGGGTTTCGGACAGCATATTCTCGGCCTTGCCTTTGGCTTCTACCCCTTGGGCGTTCATGGCGTTGGCCCGGGCTTCGGTGACTTTCGTTAAAACTTCTTTTTCCTGCTTGACGTAGCCCTTAACGGCTTCAATCAGATTCGGAATTAAATCGTAGCGGCGCTTGAGCTGAACATCAATGTCGCTCCACGCTTCCTCGGTGCGGTTTTTCAGGCGAATCAGGGCGTTGAAAACGCCGATTAGCCACAGAACCAATACTCCCGCGATTCCAATAATAATCCACCACGTTGTACTCATTGGTTAGATTGTAACAAATTGCCGCTTTTGTGCCAGTCAGAGACTTAGATCTTTAATGGTACCGCCCGAACCAATAATCGGCAGGGAATCCAGACTGAAGCGCGAACTAAATAAGGAGACAATAATCCAAATTAGTAGAACTAATGCTGTTAGAAATATTAGCCCCACCAAGATTATACCGAGCCGGCGGAGCTCCGGTGCCCCAGGGTGTTTAGGCTGTGGTAATTCCGAGCGAGCGGGTTGTTTAGACTCGTCCAAAGATATTAGGGTCTCTGCCATCTACCTATATATTAGCAACTCGCCTAGCGAGAATCGATATATTTGATGGCGGCGTTGAGCTCTGCCAGCTGGGTGCCGTCAACGATCTGGTGATCGGGGTTGATACCGACTTTGTTGATGTGGTCGCCGTTCGGTGTCAACCACTCGGCAATGGTAATCTTTAGCCCGGTACTACCCCGCAAGCTTAAGATATCCTGGACCGAGCCCTTGCCGTAGCTTTTTTGGCCGATTAACGTTGCCCGATCGTTATCGCGCAGGGCCCCCGCTAAAATTTCCGAGGCCGAGGCCGAGCCGCCGTCAATGTAAACATAAAGGGGGTTGTTGGGCAAAACCGGAGGGGTAACGGTTTTCAGTTCGTCGCTGGCACCGCCCTGATAAACTTGCTTAACGACAGTCGTATCCGGCGGCAAAAATAGCCCAGCCACCCCAACGGCCACGTTAAGAAAGCCGCCGGGATTACCGCGCAGATCAATCAAGTATTTGCTGGCACCCAGCGCTTCCAGCTTGGTGATTGCGTCCTTGACTCCAGAGACGGTGTCACTGCCAAATTGAGTAATCCGAATAATCCCCACATCTCCCTGTTTTTCGTAACGAACAGTCACAATTTCGATGGTATCGCGGGTAATAGTAATTTTTTGCGCTTTAGTGCCCCGCAACACTGTTAATACCACCTCGCTACCCTTGGGACCGCGGATTTTTGTCACCACTTGCTCAAGAGTTTGATCAACCACCTCAGTGCCGTCAACGGCGATAATCTGATCGTTTTGCTTAAGCCCGGCTTTGATGGCTGGTGAATCGGCGATTGGTTCAACGACGATTATTTTGTCGCCCTCTTTAGTCAGGACCGCGCCGATTCCCTCGAACTCGCCGTTGAGATCTTCGGTTAGTTGCTTGTACTCTTTTTGGTCAAGATAGGCGCTGTAGGGGTCGCTTAAGCTCTCGACTAACCCGTGGATCGCTCCATCAACGGCCTTGTCTTTGTCGATAGTGCCGGGGAATTTTGCGGAAATTAATGAGTAGACCCGCCAGAATTTACTTAAGTCTAGAGCCGTCCGACTGCGTTCAGTTTGGGTGCCTAACAGCCAGCCAGCCGAAAAAACAAAGAAAACCGCCACAACGGCAAATATTCGACTAGCGATAAGCCGCTTGCGAGCGTTGTCTTTCATCTACCTTTTGTACCAGCTCGTCGGCCGATGGTACAGATGCGATAACCGCCCCACCCAGTAATTTTCCTTGGTTTGAGTAAAAAACAATCGACTGCCCCGGCGTAATTGCCCGAACCGGCTGATTAAAAGTGACTGTAATTTTATCTTTGGCGACTAAGACATTAACCGGAACATCGGCTTGTCGGTAGCGAATCTTT
Source organism: Patescibacteria group bacterium (assembly GCA_040900165.1). Classification (GTDB taxonomy): domain Bacteria; phylum Patescibacteriota; class UBA1384; order 2-12-FULL-50-11; family 2-12-FULL-50-11; genus BOKZ01. The sequence continues at coordinate 4,060 of JBBDZM010000019.1, forward strand.
GCCAATGCTTGGAATGAGTCGCCAGCCAGGCTATGCCAATTGGGATTTTCGGCAATCAGCTGATCGGCGTAGGTATCGGAATCTTTCGAAACCACCAGGGTCTGGGATTGGCTGTCTTTGGCCACCACAAACAGTGGTGGGACATCGCCGGTCCACTCAACGGAGCCAGCGCCTAAGCGCTGGCCGATGGTGTAAAGCTCCACGCCGTCGTGTTTGGCGATAACTTCGCCGCTCGGCAGCACTGCCCCGCCCGGCTGATGTCTGACGCGGCTCTTCAAAAATTCCCGGACTTTCAGCGGCCCAACAAAACAGATTCCCTGGCTGTCTTTCTTGGTGGCAGTTGGCAAGCCGTATTTTTTAGCCAACGCCCGAACTTCTTTTTTGGTCATATCGCCCAGCGGAAAGAGAATCTTCGGCAACATTGCCGCATCAATCCCCCATAAAAAGTAGGTCTGATCCTTCTCCACGTCCCGCGATTTGAAAATCGCGGGGGCGGGAAATTCGAATGTCGAATTTCGAAATCCGAAACCGTTTCGAATTTCGGATTTAGGATTTCGAGTTTCTCGACGCAGTCGAGCATAGTGTCCGGTGGCCACAAAATCTGGTTCAAATTGCCGAACTGCTTTCCAGAGATGCTTGAACTTAATTTCCCGGTTGCAAAGAATATCTGGATTCGGTGTTCGGCCGGCGTTGTATCCGGCAAAAAACTGGTCGATCACTTCTTTTTCGTACTCTTTGGAGAGATTAACGGTGTGGAACGGAATTCCCAGCTTCTTAGCAACCGCTGCCGCATCGGCCTGCTCATCCTGCCAGGAACACGGGAATTCTTCAGTCCCTGTCCAGCCCAAAATATACACTCCAATCACATCATAGCCCTGCTCTTGTAAGAGGGCGGCCGCAACCGAGGAATCCACTCCCCCGCTCATTAAAGCAATTACCCGTTTCATTGCCCCAAAGTATACCAGCTAACCAGTAGAAAGTCAGCCAGACGTTCCTCAAAAAGTGTGTCGCAGCTGTTTTGGCTTGGCGTCGCTTAAAGCGACCAAAACAGCGAGACCCAAGCAGTGAAGTTCGCCGGAAACTTCAACTGCGTCTTTGAGGGGAATGTTTGGCTGACAAGTATACGTCAGCGAGTAAATCGCTCAACCACCGCTTCGGCGGCCAAGCCGGTTAAAAAGCGGGGCTGGCCGTAGCTGTAAATTTGATACGGCAGTAATTTGAACGACTTTACTTTTTTATCCTCAATTTTTATCTCCACTAGCGCCGACCGATCCCGCCAAGCTCCCGGCTGTTGGTCAAAGACCAAATTCCCCAGGCTATAAAAGATATATTTGCCCTGATACTTTTCGTACGGTTGGGGCACATGGGGATGGTGACCTATTACTAAATCGGCCCCGGCTTCGACCGCGGCATGGGCAACCGCTTTTTGGGCGCTGTTGGCTGCAGCGGCGTATTCGGTCCCAAAATGCGCCAGCAGAACCGTTAAATCTACCTGTTTGTTAATTGCGGAAATTTGCGAAGACACCCGGCTGGCCGAGCAAACATTGTAGTAAACACCGGTGCTATCAAAATTGACGCCGTAGGTACAGCTAACAAAGCCAATTTTTACCCCCTCGATCTCTAGAACATTTGGCCGGTTTGCATCCGCTGCTGTCTCGCCGGCCCCAGTGAATTTAATCTTGTTTTGCTTAAGAATTTTTTTAGTTTCCTGCAAGCCCGCCAAACGCATATCGGGAATATGGTTATTGGCTAACGACACAAAATCAACGCCGGCACTGACCAGCCCTTCGACCGCTGGCGGGTAGCCGCGGAGGATCAACGAACCGCTGAGGGTTTGGTCGGCATCAGTCCGGAGCGGTGATTCCAGGTTAACCACAAATAAATCCGCTTGCTTGGTGATATCGCTAATTTTTTCAAACGGCCAGCTTAGATCAAATTGGCGGATTTTTCGTTCGACTTCCCGGCCGAGCATTACGTCGCCGCCAAAAAGTAGGATCAACTTTTCCGGTGCATCCACTGCCTGCTTATCTTGCTTGGCTGATGGTTGGGTTGGGGCTGGCTGGCTAGTTTGTTTCCAATCCAGGTAGTAACTGGAGATAACCAAGCCGGAGACCGCTAGCATCTCTACAAGCAGTAGTGCCATCAAGATTCTTCGAGTCATCGTTAATCGCGAAAGTTTTGAGTGAACATTTTGCCGTAGATACCGCCGTCAATCACCCCAATACCGATCCGGCCAAAATCCACTTCCAGAATGTTAGCTCGGTGCCCGGGCGAGCGCATCAGCCCGTTATGAGCCAGCTCCACGTTGGCGGCGTATGCCAAGTTTTCCCCGGCGGCTTTGTAGGTAATACCTGCTTGCGAGATCCGATCAAACGGTGATTTGCCGTCTGGATCGGTGTGGGAAAAATAGCCACGGGCAAACATATCGGTCGAGTGAGCCCTGGCAACTTTGGCCAAGGCATCGTCCCAAATTAATGCTTTTAAGCCGGCCTTGGCTCGCTCCTGATTAATCAACTCCAACATTTTCTGGGCCGATTGAGCGTCGACGGTAACATCGGTAGTTGTAAACCCGAGATCAACCGATTCGTTGGGGGCAATAATTTGCTCGTTCTGCGCCGGAACCGTAATAAACCCAAGACTATTTTTGATATCGCGACCAAAAATAGTATTAAGCCCCGCCTCGATCTGGGAGGAGCGGGCAACAAATTTTGAGCCGATCAATGAATCGTTGACTGATGCTTTTAATTTGGCTGGCACCCCAGGGAAAATAACTACCAAGGTCAGAATAATCGCAACGACTATCAGGGCACGGAAAAAGGCCGGGATTAAGCCCGCTTCTTTGTTCAACTTTGTTGTGCGAATTTTTTCGGGAATCAACGGGTAACCCAGACGCAGAGCCAGTGAGAAAAGTATTTGCAAAAATACCCAGACAATTAGTATCCCTAGTGGGTCGGCCATCGCTTGGGTAACCCCAACATTATTAACCAGCCAACCGGCCAAGGGTTTATATGTCCAGAACGCCAGAAAAATCGTTAGAAAAAACCCAAACAGCTCAAACATTTGCTCGATAAACCCTCGGCGCAGCCCTTCGATCAAATAGAGCACGAACGTCAGGATAATTACGGCATCTACCCAATTCATTGCACGAACCCCTGGGGAGAAAAACTCGAAACTCGAATTTCGAAATTCGAAACAAATACTAAACCTTTTGAAAATTCAAAATTTGGATTTTGAAATTGTTTCGTATTTCGTGCTTCGTATTTCGTGCTTTCAACCATTAGACAAACCTCAGGTTTACGGGAATTATGAATGGGGAATTAAGAATTATGTATGGTCGGCTCGATTCATAATTCATAGTCGGCAGGATATGCCGACTAAGCAACGTCCCAGTTGCTATAATTCTTACTTCATAATTCATACTTCGTAATTCGTACTTCGTACTTCATTCTCTTAGATTATCAATTAGCATCCCCTAAGCCAAAGAGTTTGGTGGCATTAGCGGTCGTGGTTGCCAGTACTTGCTCCACACTAATCTGTCGTAAATCGGCGTGGAGCTGGGCAATCTCGATAATCGCGCGCGGGTCGTTACGCTCGCCCCGCCGGCTCTGCGGCGATAAAAATGGAGCGTCGGTCTCGAGTAGTAGCCTATCAAGCGGGACTATCTGGGAAGTTTCCCGCAAGCCGTCGTTGGCCTTGTAGGTAAGCATGGCGGTAAACGACAGATACATTCCCAAATCCAGATATTCTTTTGCTTGTCCGATTGTCCCACTAAAGCAGTGAATTACCCCTCGTAAACCCTGGTAGTGTTTGAGGATTGTTAATAAATCACCGTAGGCATTGCGACAGTGAAAAATTACCGGCAGATCCTGGTCTTTGGCATAATTTAACAGCTCGGCCAAAACCACTTTTTGATCGCCGACATGTTCCTGGGAGTGAAAATAATCCAGGCCAATCTCCCCCAGAGCGACAATCTTTGGGTTGCCCTCCCGCAGAGCCGTCAGTTTGGCGATAATTTCGTTAATACTTAGCACTACCTTCGGACCGACTTCGGTGGGATGTATCCCCACTGCTCCCCAAATTAGCTCGTTATCCCGCGATAATTGGTCGACTTTTTCTAGCGATTTTTTATCGGTGGCAACGGTAATTACCCCGATTCCCTCGGTTTTGAGCTGGGCAATTAGTTGGTCGCGATCGCTATCGTAATGGGGAAAATCCAGGTGGGCGTGCGAGTCCAACGCCCGCATTACTTGTTGAATAATATGGTGCTGGCCAGCGTAACACAGGTAAGAATAACCACTGCCGCCACCAAGACCCGAGGGCGGATTCTTTCGTTGAGCATCTCCCACGAGGCAAAGTAAACAATCATCGGCGATATTACCAACACCAGCATGGTGTAGATAATCCCCAGCTCGGCAAAAGCGTAGTAGCGGGTTAGCATCAAAATCACTCCCAGCAGGGAGCTGCCGGCGATCATCCACCAATGGCTAATAGTTACCGCCGAGTAGCGCGGCCGGTAGTAAAGCATAAAGAATCCGGCCAATATTGCCGTTCGGATAGCGTATAGGGCCACTGGCGTGTAGGAGTAAAGCAGTTCGCGGATAACGATTGATTCCGCCGAGAGCAGAACAACGGCCAGAAAAGTATTATAGGAACCGCGATCCAAGAAAAAGTGTTCTTTTTGGCCTTTGGCAAACAATAGAGCAACGCTGGCTACCATACCCAGCCAAAAAATTCGGATATCCAGGGATTCTCGGTAGAACACCGCCGCCAGCAAGATGGTGATAACCGGGGCGAGCATCATCATCAGCTCGTGACGATGAACCTTTTGCTGCTGCAAGCCCTCGTAGTAAAGAACGTTGGAGGAGATTGCTAAAATCACCATAATAAATAGTAAAAACAAACTGTTGGGTAGCAGCGCCAAATCCCAATCAACCGCCCCAAGAAATGGCGTCAGTATCGCTGTTATTCCAGCGATTAGAATAAAGCCAATCGTCAGCAAAACCGGCACCGATATTCGCTGTTTAGTCAGCAATAGCTTATCGACGATTACGCCACCAGCCGAGGCCAGTGCCGAGATAAAAGCCAGAATCATACTTTAATGTTACACATTCGAGTAGAATTATGAAGTAAGAATTATGATGTACGAAGTATGAATTATGAATTAAGAATTATGAATCAAGCTCAAAATTCTTAATTCCCTATTCATAATTCTCAATTTAGTATTCTTAATTCGTAATTCGTAATTCTTTATTCGCGATTTTGCGCTATGCGCATAAATAGCGGTTTGGGCTCAAGAGTTTTCAGTTGGTTGCAAATCGCAACAGCGGTTTTGGGCATAAATGGCTCGAGCCGGGCGGCAATCTCCACCAAACTAGACTGTTCAACTAAGTTATTAATCTGATCCTTGGCGACTTCGCCGCTCTTGCCCCACTCCCAGGGTTTTACCTCACTAATCCATTGGTCTGCCGAAGTAATTAACTCGGTAATTTTATTCAACTCGCCCGCAAAATCAGCATCAGCCAACTTTGAATCGTTAACAGTTTTTTGTGTTTTGATTTCGGTAGCTTTGAATTTTTTCAACAAATTAATTGTCCGGTTAACCAGGTTTCCTAGCCCATTTGCCAACTCGCCAGTATAGATAGCGTCGAAACTTTCCCAAGTAAAATTCGAGTCGTCGTAGAACGACAACTGCCGCAGTATTAGGTAGCGAGTGGCTTCGGCGCCGTACTTGTCCAGCAAATCCTTGGGAGCAATGACATTGCCGAGCGATTTCGACATTTTTTTGCCGTCCACATTAACAAAGCCGTGAACCAACAGTTTTTTCGGCAATTCGTAGCCGCAGGCCAGTAGCAATCCCGGCCAAATTGCCCCGTGAAATTTCAAAATATCTTTGCCGATAATTTGGTAATCAGCCGGCCAGTATTCCTGGCTATCTTTGCCGGCCAGCTCAAAGACCGATAAGTAATTCCAGAGTGCGTCGGCCCAGACGTACATGGTTTGGTCGCTGTCCCCCGGTACCGGCACGCCCCAGATTAATTTTTCTTTGGGCCGGCTAAAACTGATATCCTCCAGCTCTTTAACGACGTTAATAATTTCGTTCAGGCGGCTCTCTGGGTAAACCGGCTTCTCGCTCATCAGCCACTCGAGGATTTTTTCTTTGTAGTC
>JBBDZM010000020.1:0-17511 GCA_040900165.1 Patescibacteria group bacterium
GACGAGAATCTGGGTGAGCGTGCCGTTGGGCGAGCCGAAGAAGGCGCCGCGGTCGGCCCGGTAGTCGGCGTCGGAGAGCTTGCCGGCGGCCTGATAGAGGCGCTCGTTCGCCCAGCGATTGTAGGCGGCGAACATCGAGAAATGAGCCTTCATTGGTCAGTCCGTGCCTGTCGGCGCGGAAAGATACCACGACGCGTTATGCGATAATCCCCCGCGCGAATCGAATCGCGGGGGAGAGAATCCATGGACGGGATGATCAAGAAATATCTGGCCGAACTGATCGGGACCGCGGTCCTCGTGCTGGTCGGCTGCGGCGCGGTGGCGATCGGCGGCTACGGCGCCACGCTGCCGCTCGGCGTCCTGCCGATCGGTCTGGCGTTCGGGCTGGCGGTGACTGCGATGGCCTACGCTATCGGTCCCGTCTCCGGCTGCCACATCAACCCGGCGGTGACCGTTGCCATGGTCGCGGCGGGCCGCATGGAGGTGAGGGACGCCATCGGCTACATCGTCTCGCAGATCGTCGGCGGCATCGTCGGCGCCCTGATCCTCTATGTCATCCTTCTCGGCAAGGACGGCGGATACGACGTGGCGGCACAGGGCCTCGGCCAGAATGGTTGGGGCCCGGGTTACCTCGGCCAATACGGAATCGCTGCGGCGATCCTGACCGAAATCGTCGCGACCTTCATCTTCGCGGCCGTGATCCTCGGCGTGACGCAGGAAGCCGGCGGCACGGGACGCCCGGCCGGCCTGATCATCGGCCTTACGCTGTTCGCCCTGCACCTGCCGTTCATCATGGTCACCGGACTGTCGGTGAACCCGGCGCGGAGCTTCGGGCCGGCGGTTTTCGTCGGCGGCGCGGCGATCAGGCAGGTCTGGCTGTTCCTGGTCATGCCGCTGGTCGGCGGCGCCATCGCCGGCTGGCTGTTCCGGGCGAAGATCCTGTCGGCCGACTGAGCCGCCGGCGGCCAGCGGCCGCGGGCCGTTGGCGCCAAGCTGCTTAGGCGCAGGCGACGCGCCCACGACACCTTGCGGGGGGGGGGCCGGGGGGGGGCAAAACCCCCCCCCCGCCTCGAATTCAGATGATTTCGGTAACAATGCCGGAAAGCTCTCGGAACTCCGACGTCATTACTCTGACTGGAACGCCCTGACCGACGTCAAGGAAACTTGCCCCCATCCCCCCTTCGTCCGAGTAGAAAAGGATTTCGACAAGACCGAGTTCCTGGGCGATACCCGACAACTGGTGGCAGATACAGTCTTTGCTGATCGGACCGCCGTAGGAAAAATCCCTTCCCGGATAGACGATGATCGCCCGCATCTCTCCCCCGCTCGAGACGATTGGAATCTGGAGCTTGTTATTTCCGACTTCGCGCTGATCGTGCAACCACTTGCCCAAAAACTTGGCACCCTCCCCCTGGCGGCATGCAATGGTCAGCTTCCCAACGAGTTCTTTCCGGCTGATGCCGGTTTCGGTTTCTCTTAACGTGCTAATAGACATATCCGTGTCCTCAATCCAAAGCCAAATACTGCCCTGGATTTCCAATGCTAGCAAAAAAGCCGCCCGCAAAATAGTACTTAACGGACTTTTCGGGGCTGGATTTTGTGATTGTTATTCAAGGATTCGGCCATTTGGTCTTTGGTCAGTAACCCCTGTTCCGGACCAACACTAGCAACTACGCCAGCCGAATTTGCCATGCCCCAACGCATCGCTTCGCCGATATCTTCCCCATTTAATAACGCCGCCGTAACCGCGGCACCGTACGAATCGCCGCAGCCAGTCCGCTCGACAACTTTGGCCGGGAAAATGCCACAGAATAATAATTCGTGCCCATCAAAAGCGTATGCGCCCTCTGGACCGTCAGTAATATTGACAATATTCGGCCCGAGATCGAAAAGGCTCTCCGACAACTGGCGGATCGTCGCCTTGGTCGATAATTCCGTTAGTAACCGGGCTTCCTCAACGTTAACAAACAGGCACTCGGTCACATCAAGAATCGGCTTGAGCGCTTTAGCGCCGGCTTTAAGCTGGAAAGTCCCGGGATTGAAACTAACTTTCGCACCGGTTTTTTTGACAAACCGAACGACTTTTTCATAAGCCCCTGTGTATGCCTTGCCCATGCTTGTTAGATAGACCCAATCAACTTCGTCAAAATCTGGCAAATTATACTCCCGAGGGACGTGATAAATAATGAGGTTGCGTTCTCCGTGAAAAACCAGAGCGGTAGCGTAGCTGGAGGGCCCCGGCTCTACGACGATGTAGCGGCAATCAATTCCCTCTTTTTTTAGTTGCTCGTCGATAACTTTGCCGATCCAGTCGTCACCGCGCATTGAGTAGAGGGCACTATGAAGCCCCAGCCGGGAAAACGACACGGCGGTATTGGCAGCATTACCACCGACGTGGAATTGGACATCGTCGGCCATAATTTTACTGGCGTAGTTAATACAGAACTCGCATTTGCTTTTGTCGATATTGCAATGAATGTTGGCATTACTGACAAAAACAAACGAATCTAGCGTTGCCTCCCCTACTGATAGGATATTTTTCATATACTAACTGTAACACGTATTAATTTTACCGGTTCATATGTGGCTGGTAGAGCGATTGGTTATACACAATGCTTTACACACCCCTAATTCCTGTTACTTTGAGTATATGCCGTGGCTAGAATGTCGGGTTTGTTCAAATCGTCTCTACATCAGACCAAACAAGCAAAAAATTGGTTGGGGTAAATACTGCTCTAAAAATTGCCAGAATCTCTCTCAAATTAAATCTAAAGAATTCGCCTGCAAAGAATGTGGAAAAAGTGTTTTCAGAAGACCGGCTGAAATTACTAAATCCAAAACAGGGCATTTCTTTTGTAATCGTAGCTGTTCAATGTCTTGGAAGAATCGCGAGCTAAAATCAGGCGCAAATCACTATCTCTGGGCTGGTGGAAAAGCTACTTACCGCGAGCGTTTTTTGAGAAAAAGTGATAAAATCAGGTGTAATCGTTGTGGAATTAATGATGTTCGGGTTCTAGACGCTCATCACAAAGACTCCGACAGAAATAATAACGTTGTCGAGAATCTTGAGTGGTTGTGTAAAAACTGTCATTACCTTGAGCACCATCACAAATGATTAATATGGTGGCTATGGTGTAACGGCAACACGAGAGGTTGTGGTCCTCTAATTATGGGTTCAACTCCCGTTAGTCACCCTGAATTATTTCTTTGATTTTGCCCGTAGTGAGCCGTTGAGAATTTTCTTGCGTAAGCGCAGGGATTTCGGCGTGGCTTCCAGCAACTCGTCGTCTTCCAGAAAGTCGATCGACTGCTCCAAACTCAAGATTGTTGCCGGCGTCAGAGTAATGGCGTCGTCGTTGCCGCTAGAGCGAACGTTGGTTTGTTTCTTTTCTTTAGTAACATTTACTTCTAAATCGTTATCACGCGAGTGTAGACCAATAATCATTCCTTCGTAGACTGCTGTTTGAGGCACAACAAAGGTAACTCCGCGCTGTTGGGCATTGTTCAAACCGTAAGTAACAGCTTTGCCGCCTTCGGAGGCCACCAATACACCGTTGCGCATTTTGGCGATGGCACTACTAACTGGCGCAAAGCGCAGGAACATCGAGCCCATTACCGCTGTGCCGCGGGAAATCGTTAGTAAATGGTTACGCAAACCAAGTAAACCGCGAGTGGGAATCTCAAAAATCAATCGGGTCGTACTGTCTTCATTTTCGGTCTGCTTAAGCAACATCCCTCGGCGCTTGCCGACTTCGCCAGTAATGGTGCTGGAATATTCGCTTTTAACGTCGATAGTTAATTCTTCAATCGGTTCTTGGGTTTGGCCGTCAATTTCTTTGGTAACAACCTGGGGCTTACCGACTTGCAGCTCGAACCCTTCGCGACGCAAGCTTTCAATAAACACTGACAAGTGTAGCTCACCGCGTCCCCACAAAATATATTCGTTATTCTCGCCAGGAGTCATTTTTAACGAAACGTTAATCTCTAATTCTTTAATAATCCGCTCATAAATTTTCTGACTGGTTAGTTGGGTGCCTTCCTGGCCGACAAACGGCGAGGTGTTGGCGGAAACCGACATCTTCAGGGTTGGTTCGGCAATTTGGAGCGTTGGTAGGGCTTCGGCGTTAGTAGAGTCAGCAATTGTGTCACCGATCCGGCAATTTTTAATGCCAGTAAGCGCCACAATATCGCCGGCCGGGGCTTGTGTCACCTGTGAGCGAGTTAGTCCGTGGGTAGAGTAAACCCGGTCAATTTTAGCGGTTTCCCGAAAACCTTCCGGGGTACCAATCGATACACTCAAACCGGGTTTAGCGATCCCGCGAGTGACCTTACCAATCGCGTATTTACCCTGGAAACTATCCCAATCAAGCGCCGTTACTAACATTTGAAATGGTTGATCGATCTGTGATTGCGGGGCCGGGATATGCTCCAAAATCGCCTCAAAAATTGGCGTCAAGTCAGTGTTGGCGCTGATTTGTTCGTTGGTTGGAAGATTCTCCCAAGACTTTCCGTCGCGGCCAATGGCGTAGTAAACCGGAAAATCGAGCTGGGATTCATTAGTGGCTAAATCCAAAAACAAATCCGAGGTATCACGGAGCACTTTTTCGATCTGCGAATCGCTTTTGTCGATTTTGTTAATAACGACAATTGGCTTTAGCCCCAGCTCCAGCGCCTTTTTTAAGACAAATTTGGTCTGGGGCATTGGACCCTCTTTGGCGTCGATAATTAGTAGAGCGCCGTCGGTCATATTGAGCGTTCGTTCCACTTCGCCGCCGAAATCAGCGTGACCCGGAGTATCGATAATATTAATTTTGACGCCCTTGTAGGTAACGGCGGTGTTTTTGGCCAGAATAGTAATACCGCGCTCGCGCTCTTGGTCGTTGGAGTCCATGATAAGCGTTTGATTCATCTCCGCCTCGTTATCACGAAAAGTATGCGACTGCTTCAGCAAACCATCAACTAATGTGGTTTTGCCGTGGTCAACGTGGGCGATAACAGCAATATTACGAATACTCATTATAATATTTCTGTTAATTTTGCTGCAGGGCAAAATATAATCGCAACGTTACGAATCATTGTACGTTGCTCATTTTCTCGCTTACGCTCGAAATTACCGCAATATTACGGATTGGCATTGGGTGGTGTTAGGCGCCGATACCAACGAACGTCAGAGCCTTGCCTTTTTTGTCAGCCCGGCCAGTTCGGCCAATTCGGTGGACGTAGTCGGAGTAGTTTTCCGGTGCGTCAAAGTTAATGACATGGGAAACATTCGGAATGTCCAAGCCGCGAGCAGCGACATCGGTGGCCACCAAGATCTGGTAGCGATTTTGCTTGAAATCGTTCAATGCCCGCTGGCGCTGAGCCTGGGTTTTATTACCGTGAATCGAAGCGGCGCTAAAGCCCCGCTCAATTAGGTTATTGGCCAGTTTTTCAACGCCGTGTTTGGTCCGACCAAAAATCAATACTTTGTTCGAGCCTTCTTCGGCCAATAAGTTGTGGAGCAAGCTCATTTTATGAAAGTTATCGGTGTAGCGGACAACGTCTTGATCAACGTTCTGGGCAGTCTCGCGACGTTTAACGGAAACTGATTCCGGCGCGGCGGTAAAGTCAGCAATTAGTTTGCGAACCTCCGGCGTAATTGTGGCCGAAAAAAACAACGACTGGCGCTGATGGGGCAGTTCTTTAATTAGTGTTCGGACATCGTCGATAAAGCCCATCTCTACCATTCGATCGGCTTCGTCGAGGACTAAATTATTAACGTCATTAAGACGAAGTGTCCGCTGACGAAGGTGATCGAGTAGGCGACCCGGCGTACCAATAATAAAGCGCGGGTTGCGGCGCAGCGCCTGGAGCTGGGCACCAAAACCACTACCACCAATGCAGAGCGCCGAGTTAAATTGCATTCCCTGAGAGAAACTGCGTAGTTCGTCCTCAATCTGTACTGCTAATTCGCGGGTTGGAACAATAATTAGCGCTTTTTGGTTATAGTTGCGCAAAAACTTGTGCATTAACGGCAATAAAAATGCTGCCGTCTTGCCAGTGCCGGTTTCGGCAATGCCGATCACGTCCTTGCCGCCCATTACTAATGGGATAGCTTTGTCCTGAATTGGCGTTGGCGTGACATAACCACGTTGATTAATGCGCTCGACGATTCGGGCATCCAGCGAAAAATCGCTAAAGCGGTGTTTGATTGGTTCCGGTGTGCTTTGCTCAACGTCTACCGCCTTATTAATATAGCGGTCGGGATGGATTGAGCTGGTTCGTGGGGAACGCCGCTTGTTGCTGCGCCCAAAGCCGCCACGACGACTTCGTACATTGTTATACATCTATAAAACAGCCTTTCTACTGTCTACTGTTCGATTTAACTCACAGTGTGAGTACCGTCGAACGTTCTACTCCCAGACAGTAGTGCCGCCTTATAAATAATGGGGCCACGATCCGAAAGTAATTAAATAAGCGCTTTTTGTACCCGTCTAATATTATTTGAGCACGATTAAAGCCTAGAAATCATAGCATAGTTATCCAAAAATTACTAGGGATCACCCCCAGACCCTTGACAGGCGCTCTGGTTGAGGTACACTTGTTTGCGTCTATTTTGTTAGGAGGTTCATAAGAACTACCATCAATTTTGCTAGACAATTAATTAAGAAAACTACAAAAAAATTAAGTGCGCTCGCCAACAAAGCTAACCCAATGTTGCGAGGCATCACTCGCTCAACTTCTGAGCAAACACAAAGATTAACTGAATCCGCCCGTTTTAAACGTGCCCATATGTTTTTCAAGCGCTACGCCACCCAAACCAGTTTCGGTTTGGTTATTGCGGTATTCTTGACGGTGACCGTTGGTGAGGGCCAGGCCTTTACGGTTTCGACGCCAAAAGTCGCCGCCCAGATTGAACTACAAAACGATGGTTTTGTCGGTAAAACCCAGCTGTTCTCCGGCCAGACAATTTTAACTGGCGAGGTCCAGCAGGTCGCCGTCATTATTTATACGGTTGAAAAAGGCGACAGCGTTGTTGGTATCGCTAACCGCTACGACCTAAGTGTTGGCTCAGTTCTCGACGCTAATAATATCAAACCGATCGACGCCGAGAAAATTCAGCCGGGCGAAGAGCTAATAATCCCAGCCGAGGACACCAACACCTCATTAGCTTGGCTGGATTCGATTAATCAGGCCAAGGCCGAACAAGCCCGCTTAGCGGAAGAGGCCCGTCAGAGTCAATTATCACAGAACAGCCAATCGTTTAGCGTTTCCTCTTATGGTGGCTACAGCATTATCGGAACATTTTGGGGCGGCTATAACGGTGGTTACCCGGGACAGTGTACTTGGTGGGCCAACTACAAACGACCCGACCTACCCAACGGTATGGGCAACGGCGGTCAGTACGTTTACAATGCCCGTCGGTTTGGTTTAGCAACGGGCTCAACTCCTCGAGCTGGAGCACTTGTCTCGACCTGGGAGTCGTACGTTGGTCACGTTGCCTACGTTGAGTCCGTCAACTGGAGCGCTGGAACAATTACCGTTAATGAGATGAACTACGTCGCCCCTGGGGTTGCCAGTCGCCGAACAATCTCGATGAACTCGTCAGCAATTATCGGCTACGTATATTAGTACCGCCGTTTTACAAACGACTTTGTCGTTTAATAAAATTGGCTACGTATACTAATCTGTTACGCTAGTCTTGATGGAGGGACAGAGAAAAGGCTTTTTACGCAACTCAATTTTCGGCGCGGAAGACAGCTTAGTCTCCACCGTTGGCTTGCTCTCGGGAGTTAGTTTTGCCGGGCTTTCGAGCCGGGAAATTGTTGTGAGTGGCGTCATATTGATAGTGGTAGAAGCTCTGTCGATGGGAGCGGGGACCTATATCGCCGATGACTCCACTAACCAGTTAGAGACGGTTAAATCCGAGCGCGAGAATCAGCTCTACAATGCCGTGGTAATGTTTATATCGTATGTGTTAGTTGGCTTGATTCCATTGAGCCCGTATTTACTTGGCGGCGATACGCGAATCGCTTTTTACTACTCACTCGGCGCGACGCTGTTTGCGTTGTTTTGCCTGGGAATCTTCCGAGGGTTTTACGTTGGCCGGTCAATCTGGAAAAGTGCCGTCAAAATTGCTCTGATTGGCTCCGTCACTGCCGGCGTTGGCATAGCCGTTGGACTTTTGTTGCGTTAGGTACTTGATTTATTTGTAAATTTCGTTAGAATTTCTACACGCACTTAGACATCATGAATCACGGATGAAAAGAGATGGGAACAATACTATTAATTCTCGCCCTTTGCACCAGCCAACCGGCCGGCGCCACGACTCAACAAAGTCTAGAAGAGCTTTTCCGATCGCAGCTATCAGTTGCCGATCGAACCAAAGTTCTGCTCGACTGGAGCCACAAGTTCGGTGACTCCGGTATCGAGCCGCTGGTTGCCACTGACAGTATCAGTGTAATCAGCAACGATGATCGCCTGAAGGTTATCAAGCGCTTCATTGGCGACTTTAAGCTGCGCCGGGAGTTGCTAGAAAAGGCTGGAGTCTACGCAACAGCCCGCTCTGGTGACAAAATCGCCAGCTCTGACTTCGACACGGTCAAAAAAATCGTCGAGAAGGATGGCTACGACAAATGGGTCAAGGAGTACGTCAGCTACCTGGACACCGGCCTTTTTGCCCGCTACGTAGCAATTGACGACGACAAGCGACCGCATAAAGTAGTATCCGTGACCTTCGGAGGACACGAGCCAGGCTACTTGATCCGGCTTTACTTCTTCTACCGGCTGACAAAAGAAGATTGGGCGCTCGATTTCATTCTTCCCCAGATTGAAGTCCCGGCCTAGTCGGTCACACTTCCCCGCTCCGGCTTCGGCCGGAGCTTTTTTTATTGCGCCCTGGGAGGGATTCGAACCCCCGACCAAGTGCTTAGAACGCACCTGCTCTATCCACTGAGCTACCAGGGCTTGACCCGTATTTTATCGCAATTCCAATTGCAGATACAGCTTTATACGGTATATTTTAGGTGATGTTAACTCGCGATGACGCCTACAAACTACTAACCGATCACGTCAAAAATCAGAACCTGATTCGCCACTGCTTGGCTGTAGAAGTATCAATGAATGCGTTGGCTCGCTACTTTCAGGCCGACGAAGAGTCGTGGGGCATTGCTGGCTTACTCCACGATGCCGACTGGGAAATCACCCGCGACACCCCGGAAGTTCACGCGAAAGTGGTGGCCGAATGGCTGGAGGATTGGGATTTGGGCGACGAAGGCATTAAAGAAGCAATCCTAGCACATAATCATTTCCATAACGGCGCCGAGCCGCCGCGCAACCAAATGGAGTGGTCGCTGTACTGCTGCGACGAACTAACTGGCCTAATTGTTGCCTGTGCGCTGGTCCAGCCCAATAAAAATCTAGAAACGCTGACCGTCGAATCGGTAATGCGCAAGTTTCCCCAGAAGGCCTTTGCCGCCGGGGTAGACCGCAGCAAAATCGAACACTGCCGACATGAGCTAGGCATTGAGCTGGAGGACTTCACTGGCATTGTGCTGGAATCAATGCAAAACATCGCCGAAGAACTCGGGCTTTAGCTTGTTTTTCTCCTAAAAAGACATATACTGTCCTTGATGAAACTCCTAAAGGGCTTTCTAGCTTTTCTGCTAGCAGTAACCCCACTTATCGCGCTCAATCCCGACAAAGCTTCCGCCCACGAGAACTTAGTCCCCAACCCTTCCGTTGAAACGTCTGTTGCCGGCGAGAACCGACCGGAGTTTTGGCATCAGGGTTCCAATTGGGGCAGCCGCAGCACTGTATTTTCCTACGAAAACACTGGGCTACAAGGTAACCGATCGCTAAAAGTAATGACCACCAACTACCAGTCGGGCGATGCGAAGTGGTACTTCGACCATGTCGCAGTCCAGCCAAACACTGGATACACCTACAGCGATTACTATAAATCTGATGTCGGGACCGAGTTGGTGGCCGAAGTCCTGGACGCAACCGGCGCCGTTAGCTATCAATGGCTGGCCTGGACCGGACCAAGCAGCGACTGGAAACAAGTGAGTATCGATTTCACCACCACCGCTAACACCGCTAAGATCTCTATCTTTCACTTGCTTATCGGCAACGGCTACCTCCAAACCGACGCTTTCTCTTTAACAGACCAACACGCCCCCGGTGGCAACATCTTGAATCCTGGCTTCGAAACAGCCGATCCCAACAACCCAGCCCAGCCGTTTGCCTGGAAAACCGGTTCTTGGGGCACCAACACACCCACCTACAGCTACCAGTCAACAGGCTACGTTTCGGAGCGTAGCGGCCGGGTGGATATTACTAACTACCAATCCGGCGATGCCAAATGGTACTTCGAGCCGATTGCTGTCGAGCCAAATACTGATTATTTGTTTGAAAATTACTACCGCGCCAATATCCTAACGTCGGTTGTCGCCCAAGTGGAAGCGGACAGTGGGGCAATCAGTTATCAATGGCTCGGCGATGTTGCCGCCAGTGCCAACTGGAAGCAAACTTCCCTACCCATTACCACGCCGGCCAATGCCGAGCGCCTGACAATTTTTCACCTGTTGGCTGGTAACGGTTTTCTAGAAACCGACAGCTATAGCTTTGCCGAAAATCTCCAGGGCCTGGTACCAAACCCGTCGTTTGAAACGGCTGACGCCGGCAACCCGAACGCTCCCGCCCAGTGGCAAACTAATAGTTGGGGCAGCAATGCGGCCGCCTTCGAGTACCTAAACGAGGGCCACACCGGCAACCGCAGCGCCAAGGTAACCGTTAGTAACTATCAGTCTGGCGACGCCAAGTGGTGGTACGAACCGGTCGTAGTTGAACCTGGGATAGAATATGCTTTCTCTAATTTTTACCGAGCCAATATCCCAACCCGAATTGTTGTCTGGGTCGTTACCGATGCCGGAACTAACCAGTACATCGGCCTTGGCAGTGCCCCGGCCAGCGCTAACTGGATCGAATTTCACGACACCTTCACTATGCCAGTTAACGCCGCTCGGGCAACAATCCTGCATATCGTTGAGCAAAACGGGTTCCTGATCGTCGACGACTACGCTTTGGCTCTCGGCCAGATCCAAGGGTTCGACCGAGCCCTGGTAACCTTGACGTTCGACGACGGTTGGGAAGCCAACGTTGCCACCGCCTTGCCAATTATGCAGCAGCACGGCTTTCTCTCCACCCAATTCTACGCCACGGGCTTTTTGGACGGCGAAAACTACCAGAACCTCCAGAACGTTTGGCAGTTTATCAACGCCGGCCACGAAATTGGCTCCCACTCGGTTACGCACCCGGACCTGACGACTCTGTCGCCCGAGCAGCTTGACTATGAGTTACGTGAATCGAAGCAATTTCTCGAGAACACCTTCGGCGTCAAAGTTAAGAACTTCGCCTCGCCGTTTGGTGCCTATAACAATACGGTTATCGAGGGGATTCAGCAGTATTACCAGTCGCATCGTGGTGTTGATGTCGGCTACAACAGTAAGGATAACTTTGACATCTGGCGTTTTAAGGTTCAGAACATGACGCCGGCCACCACGTTGGCCGAGGTTCAAGCTTGGCTGCAACACGCGGCCAGCAAGAAATTGTGGTTGATATTGGTCTATCACAAGGTGGAAGACGTCAACGTCGGTCCGTACGATACTACCGAAGAGCAGTTTATCGCCCAAATGGCGGCGCTGGCGGCTAGCGGTATTCACGTGGCGACGATGCAAGAAGCGATTGAAGAGCTGTCAGACCAACTCTAAACTCTTGTATTCTGCCCTAAAAAGGCATATACTATTGCTCGTTATCGCGAGGGGCTAGAAAGAGCCAATGTACACACTTCCAAAAGCTGGTCCAAGCACCATCGTTCACCTGGTTGCTCTGTTTGCTGCTACCGTTATTGTTTTCGGTAAATCTGCTTACAAAGCTCTTGCCAAAAACGCTAAGTAATTTGGCGACATTTCTAATATATGAATAAAGCTACCATCGCGGTAGTCGTTCCGGCATACAACGAAGCACAAGTTATTGGCCGCTCACTGGCCTCTTTGCGACGCTGCATTGATATGCGGCATGTCTATGTGGTTAGCGACGGCTCTACCGATAAAACTGCGTCGATTGCCCGGCAACACACCGACAATGTTTTAAACTTACGTAAAAACCGCGGTAAAGCCGGTGCCCTCCAGGCATTAATCAAGAAATATTCTTTAACCGAGCGTTACCGCTATGTATTCTTTTTTGATGCCGACACGGAGATCGGTCGCAATTTCCTGCCAGAGATAAAAAAGGTTATCAAAGCCCAGCGGCCGGCTTGTGCGGTTGGTACTGTTACCAGTACCCGCAACAAGTTGATTAGCGCCTTCCGGGTCTTTGAGTACGGTTTTTCCCATATGTTTTTCAAAAACGCTCAAAACGCCATGAACACGATTGTTATTGCCCCGGGTTGCGCTGCTGTCTACCGCTCGGACGTGCTGGCAAAATTGAATTTCCACGGCGGCACGCTGACCGAGGATCTCGACTTTACAATTCAAATTCAGCACCAAAAGTACGGCCGGGTCCTCTACTGCCCGCGCGCCCGGGTATTCACCCAAGATCCAATGAGTTTTGGCGACTTTTGGAACCAAATTACCCGTTGGAACACCGGTTTTTGGCAAAACTTTTTTATGCACCGGCTTTATCGGCCAAATCGAACATTACACTTGGAAGTACTACTTTTACTCAGTGATTTTATTCTCTGGATTGCCTTACTAGCTTTTGCCGTCTTACAGCCACTCTACTTCCTCGCTTTGTACGGCGTGTCGCTGGCAATTTTAACGATACTGGCCACGGCCGTTATCCTCTGGGAGCGCCAGTACTGGGCGCTGCCGTACGTGCCGCTTTTCAATTTTTTCCAAATAATTAACACCGCGTCGTTTGTTTATTCGTTGTTTCGGGCAGTTTTTGGCAGAAAAGGGCGCCTTTCGTGGCAAAAAGTCGCCCGCTACGCTAACTGAGCTTGCCTTAAGGGGGTCGCCTGGTAGTATCAAGCCATGCGACCGGGAGGGTTTTTCCTTGGACTGTTATCTATTAGCTTTGGATTATCGGCGATATTTTCGGTGTTTAACGCTGAGGCCAAGACCCGTGTAGAAGTTAGCATTTTTTATCCCGGTGCCCCTTGGAATGTTTCTAGTCTTAATACTTTCCAGAATCAATTAGGAGTTAATTTCAGTTCCGTTAAGTGGTATATGGACTGGGACACTGCTTTTGACAGCACCGCCGCAAATAATCTCCATAACAACGGCTACCTGCCGGAGCTGACCTGGCAGCCCCAGGAGAACGGTACGGGGGTCGATTACGACCAGGTAGTCGCCGGAAATTACGATACTTATATCAACCAAACTGCCCAAGGGGTCAAAAACCTCGGCTATCCAGTTAGGATCAGCCTTGCCCCCGAGATGAACGCTACCTGGACGCCTTGGGGCGGACTAGCCGGGAATAACCCCAGTAATTTCAGGGCGTTTTGGAAGCACACCGTTGATATTTTCCGCGCCCAAGGGGCTAATAATGTGTCTTGGATTTGGTCGCCGAACGTTATCCCCTACATCACCGAGCGCGTTGGCACTTACGCCCAAATGTACCCCGGCAATAGTTACGTCGATTACATGGGCCTCGACGGCTACAACTGGGGAACTTCACAGTCCTGGTCGGTTTGGCAGAGTTTCTCGGAAGTATTTTTAGCTTCGTACAACGAACTAAAATCCGTTTCCAGCAAAGACATATTAATAATGGAAGTTGGCTCGACGGAAAAGGGCGGGGACAAAGCGGCCTGGATAACAGATATGTATAAGCAACTAGCGAGTGGGTTTAGCCAGATCAAGGGCTTTACCTGGTTTAATATTAACAAAGAAACCGACTGGCGGATCAACTCCAGCAACTTAGCCAAACAGAGCTTTATTAACGGATATCTCGGTGTTGTTGGGGTTGCCAATAACCCATCATCGACACCAACAGCTAGTAGTCCCGCTCCTGCCACTCAACCAGCACCAACTACTACCCAGCCACTAGATAAAGTTGTTAAAACACTCCCAACAATTGACAAAAATCCCGAAACTATCCGCTACAAAACTACCAACCCAATCGAGCCGAAAATTGCCGGAACCAGCTACAGCAATCCTGCCCCCTTGAGTACTAACGATAAAGTCGGTGTCCTGGGCTCATTACTGATCGGTGGGACAATGGTTGGATCGCTATTTTTCAGACGATTCCGACTACTCCACGCCCTCCATATCAAACCGACGGTAGAACCGATCGCTAAAGTTGGGCATACTTTTATTGATGGGGTGTTTCACCCTGGCCGTTCAACCGCCACTAGAAAGCTTTGATGAGCAAAGTTAGACTGACTCAAAACTACCTGTTAGTGGTGGCGGCGACGCTGATGATTGTGGCTGTGGCCGTTAATTACAGCCTGAATGTCGCCTTCAACGACCCAACGACCAATCAGTCTGTCGAGACTATCGCCACCCAAAAACCCGAACCGACAGTGGAATTTGAAACTAAAAAATCAACCTTCACTTCGCCGCTCAACCAAATCGACAAGAGGGTCGCTAAGAAAAAATTTGGCACTTACGTAACACCCCAAAATTCTCCGGTTTCTCCAGAAAAGTTCACCGGCTATCACACCGGTTGGGATTTTGAGATTTTAGTCGGCGAAAAAGACAAGGACGTAGCAGTCGTAGCGTTTTGCGACGGCAAAATTGTTTATAAAAACTCTGTTAGTGGCTACGGCGGGGTATTAATTCAGCGCTGTACTATCGATAAGCAAGTAATAACCGTTTTGTACGGCCATCTGCGCCTATCTAGCATCGTCAAAAAAATTGGCGACAGCTTGGATCACGGCAGTAAGATCGGGCTACTTGGCACCGGCTTCACCGCTGAAACCGACGGTGAGCGCAAGCATCTCCATTTTTCCCTGCATCGCGGCACGGAAATAAATTTGAAAGGATATGTCAGCAACAAACTTCAACTAATCGACTGGATTGACCCCGCCAAGTATCTTGATTAAAAAAATGGGCCTAACGATCGTTATCGCTAGGCCCGGACAAGGTCTGCTTGCCTCAGCCCATCGAGAAACTCTTGGCCATGACCGAAATCGGTCCGGATCGATTCGTAGCCAAAGTTGCGGCAGAGTGGACAGATCATTGGAGGATAGGTGTTGTTGAATGGTATCACCGTCGCAGGGTGAAACTCTGGCACACCGAGAGTCCCCGCGGTTGCTTTACCGTGACTACACAAAGCTACCACTCCCACTACTTCCGCGCGTTTATGTCTGGCCATTGCCACTGCCTTTCTGACTGTCTCGCCGGAAGTGACGACGTCCTCCACCACTAACACCTGTTTTTGGTAGAGTGCATACATCCCATTCATTGGCTCTTGCCAATCGAAGCGACCATCCGGCAACTTAGTCGTCTCAACCAAATTAACTACCGGCTGACGATATATCCCTTGCAACAAGTTGGTACACCAGCCGGCCAGGTCGTTGCCCTTGCTGGCCACGCCCATAACCGTGTCAATTTTCCCGCTTATTCCGGAGATCATCTCAGCGGCTACCCAACCAGCTAGCCGGTCGGTGGCGTTGCGGATAACCGCCCCGGCGTCGAAGATGCCATCACTGTGACGCCCGCTTGCTAGAACAAAGTGGCCGCTAACAATTGCGCCACATTCACCAACAGCTTGAATTAATTGTTCGCTCATGTATATGTGCACCGCCGCTGCGGCCCTCTTCACGAATATAATTCAATACTAAAATTTGTCGAGCAATAAATACTTACCTGCCATCTTCCTAAATAACCCACCCCCCTGGGTTATTTATTTTAACCTGTAAAAGAAAACCACCCTTCACTCCAACTCACCGGAGATGAGTTTGAGTTTTTTGGTACGCGTCCAACCCTTAAGTTGAATTTCGCGTTTGCGTGCTTCCGATTGATTTTTCAACATGGGTGAGACGTAGGCCAATTTCAGCTGGCCGTTTTGCATTGCAAAACGTGAGCCGTGGCCAGAATTGTGATCAATCAACCTACGGTCTGGGTCGGTAGAAATGCCGACATAAAGCTTCCCAGTTACCGATGCGGCTATATAAACAAACCAAGGTTTAGACATAAAGTAATTATATAACCAAAAAAGCCCTTCGACTTTGCTCAGGGTTATAGCCCTTCGACTCCTTGCAGTCGCTCAGGGTTCTTCGGCTTTTTGTAACTATGCGCAACCCACCGTACGTTCGAGTCGAGAAGTTTACTCTGAGCGAACGTTAGTGAGTCGAAGAGTGGACCTGCGGGAAATCGAATCCCGGTCCGAAAACCTACGAACCAAATCATCTACAAGCATAGATTGTCTAAGTCTTAAACCACTGGCTTGAAACAATCAAAATACCAGTGATAGCAGTGAAATATTTTCAGCGCGGGCCGCATCACGGACGGCTCGGCCAATCTACATTTATGGCGCTTCAGTGGAATAGTAGAATCTTCCAAAGAAACGGCAGGAGAGTTTAAGCTACTGCTGTCGCAAAAGTTGGAGCACTAAACAAGTTAGCGAAACCTACTTTTACTTTTTCAAATGCGTTTGCACGTATTTGGGTGTGGCTCTAAGGCCGACCACTTCCGCTTGCCAATTTGGTTGTAAATGTTCCCGTCGAAGCCATTACAGGCCCATGCGAGAACTCTAGCACACAAACCAGTAAAAGTCAATATTCGGTCCTGGGAAATTGCTTTGATGGCAAGTAGCACCGATTATGTCTTCCAACCTTGACTCTCTGTAAAGCTTGCTTTACATTAGCTGGGAACAATGACAGAGATTCGGCTATTGCTACGAGAACTACGCCAGGCCAACGAACTAAGCCAGGAAACCCTGGCTCGAGCACTTAATATTTCGCGCCAATCAATTATTTCCCTGGAGCGCGGCGAATATTTACCCAGCACCCCTGTACTGCTAGCAATGATGGATTTTTTTGGCTGCCCAGTTGATCAACTATTCACCGGCTACGAATTCAAAATCCGCCAGATCAATACCAATGAAGAAATTGGGGAAGGGGGTGAGCAGACAATGCAGCAGACACCAAGCAATCCGTTCAACCAACTGGACCGTTTGCACGACGAGATGAACGACATGGTCGAAAAAACTTTTGGCCGCGGTGATTGGTCGCGCTCGCTCGGCTCAGTGGCCGGAGCGATGAACATTCACGAGACCGAAAAAGAGTACGAAATTCATTTTCAAGTGCCGGGCTATACCGAAGATGAGCTGAATATCGAAATTACCGACAATACTTTGACGGTCTCCGGCGCCAAAAAGGCCGAGGATACCGAAAAAAGCAAAAGTTTGGTCCGCCGGGAGTGGGCCCACAGCGAATTTTCCCGCTCAATCCGTTTCGCCACCCCAATCAAAGACGACAAAGTCGAGGCCAAGCTGGAACACGGCACCTTGACGATTACCGCTCCGAAAGTAGAGCCGGTCAAGCCGAAAATCAAACGGATAGAGGTCAAGAAGTAATATAATCCG
>JBBDZM010000020.1:17611-56641 GCA_040900165.1 Patescibacteria group bacterium
TTTGTTTTCAGCTATTCAGCAGAAAATCAAACAAATAAAGGTCAAGAAGTAATATAATCCGTTTGTTTTCAGCTATTCAGCAGAAAATCAAACAAATAAAGGTCAAGAAGTAATATTATCCGTTTGTTTTCAGCTATTCAGCCGAAAATTAAAAAGATTTCGGTCAAAAAGAAATAGTTTTGTGAGGGTGAGGGGCTCAGAGTTGCGAAGCCCGCCCCTACACCCTCACGCTCCCTACCCCGGCACGCTTCTCACAGAGGTGTTGGGAAAAACTCCTCGCTGACCGGGCAGGCTTGCTCGGACATGGCTCGGAGTTTTTCGATAATTACGTATTCTTGGCATTTGTATGGGATATATCCCATAGCAACCATTTGCTAAGGTATGCTACTTCAATATGATGAATTATCCAACAATTGTTTCTTGTATGCCTCCGGATCGGTGATGTTACCGATACCAGGGATAAAGTTGGTAGTGTATTGGTAAGTCGTTTGGCCGTTTTTGAGGGCTTCCTGGATTGCGAGGTTGCGCTGGGTGTTACTGGAAACCGGCAGAGTCACCTCTGATTGGTCAGAGCTGAAGTGGGCCGAAGCAAAGTTAAAGCCGCCCAAAAGGGCAATCAACGCACCCAAAGCAAAAATCGCTTCCGGTAAACTACTGCGAGATTTTGATGGAAATGATTTCATCGCCAGCTTGAATCTGTTTTACCACATCCAAGCCTTTGGTGACACGGCCAAATATTGTATAGGCCTTGGCGAATTTGTCGTTATTGTCGATTTGGTTAATAAAGAATTGACTACCGTTAGTGTTGGGACCACTGTTGGCCATAGCAATCACCCCGGCGGCGTAACCGGCTTTATAAGAGTTGGTTTCCGGATTAAGCTCGTCTTCAAAGTTAGCCCCATAGATCGACTCACCCCCCGTGCCATTACCGTTCGGGTCACCGCCTTGGATGATACCAATCTCCGCCCGGTGAAAAGTTAATTTGTCGTAGTAACCATTAGCCGCTAATGTGGCAAAGTTAGTAACGGTTTTGGGAGCGTCGTTTGGATAAAGTTCTAATTCGATATCGCCTTTGGCGGTTTTTATAACGGCTTTGGTGGCACTAATATGTTGATAATCCATAACGGAGCTTCCTTTACTAGTATTATTACTTGTCTTGGTCGGTTCGCTTCGAGGAATTAATATAAACACCCCAAAAATTAATACTAACCCAATAATTACTGCTAATCCTGGTTTCATGTGCGCGCACCAGGGTTCGAACCTGGGAACCTTCCGCACGTCAAGCGGACGCTCTACCAGCTGAGCTATGCGCGCAGTAGACAATATTGTAGCCTAGGCCCGGTTTGAGTGGAAGAGTTGCAATTGATTTTTTGGGGACTTGGAGTACGTTCGACATAGACCCGGGCCGACAAGCCCTGGAGGTACTTTAAGACATGAAACGAATCTTCATTTACGCATTCGCAATCACATTGCTGGTACTCCTGTTTGCACCGGGTTGTGGGAGTACAGGTGGGACCGAGAATCCCGGAGGCGGAGGCGGTGGAACCCCCCACCTGGCGGACGGATCATGGCGAGGTGAGACATGGTGTATGAACCATCCCAACCCCTTCTATCCTGATGCTTTTCATAAATTCGTCGAAGTGAAATTCGATGTTTTGAACGGCAAGATTGTCAAAGATAGTTCCAGTATCACCTACCATCATCCCGACGGCTATATCCAGACCAAAACAGCCGTTATCAGCGGCGAGTTCTGGCCCGGCGCAATAAAATTGCGGCACTTTGATATCAGCGAGTTCCCTGGATATGCAAGGCATCGGCTGACAAGGTTGGTTAGTAATAGCCAAGACCCCCTACAAACTGAAGGAGGTGCTACTCCGACCAGGATGTATGGGGTGCTGGTTGGGGTAGAGTATGGCGACGACTTCCCTCTTGGGGATGCCGCAGTCGACTACTACCTAGACGTCACTAAACAGTGACCGACCAAGGACGGATCGACTCGTCGACCCGTCCTTTTCTTATTTATATACTAGTTAATCGTTCCCGAAACGGTCCACTTGAGCGGCATCATTAAGCCAGAGAGTTTTGATTCATGTGTGTTGCCCGACGTCCCTGGTACTACTGTAAAACCATATGTGCCCGTACCAATTACACAGCCAGACAGGACTCCCCCATTGTCGCAGAACGCCCCTCCGCCAGACCAGCGAGCGGCTGTGGTGTTTCCTGAAGTATAAACCGAGTCGGCATCAACACTTAATAACCGGAAATTGTGGGTACCGCCCCATTCGCTGTCAACCATAAAACAGCCCAGTAGCCAGTCCGTTCGGACATAGCCATTAGTCGAACAATTGGTACTAATAGTCAGCCTGGCCGAATCAGGGTCTGGAGAGATCCATGTTTCGGTAAAGCTTGTTGGGCCAATGCTACCATCAACCGACCATTGGCTTACTCCAATAGCGGCAGTGTTGACGGTTGCACCTGCATTGTTAGTGTACTTTATCTGGAAAAGCTTTGTTGCTGACCAGTGGGTAGTGTAGTTAGTACTTTGGGCAACGGTAGGTGTAGGCTTAGCACCAAAGTTAAATAATGCTAGCCCAGCGGCACCAAGAACTAAACCCGCAACTGTTAGAAATAGCTTTCCCTTAAGCATTAGTAATTCCAGCATCGTGGTTTGGCTAATACTTGTCAACAACGGCTATTTTCTACCCGTTAAATATCGTATAATTACAAAAGTATCTGGTCCCGTCGTCTAGTGGCCTAGGACGCCTGGTTTTCATCCAGGAAATCACGGGTTCGACTCCCGTCGGGACCGCAAAAAATTCGTCTAACCCGTGTACTCCGTATCACATGTTCAACTCCCGTTGGGAGCGCTCGTCAAAAATACCCACGTCTTGTGGGTATTTTTGGTGACCTGTCTTGTGGAGGCGAACCCGTTTGCGCCAGCAAACAGGTGCGACTGCGACTGAACGAAGTGAAGGAGAAGCAGGCAACCGTAGGTTGACTACTCCCGTCGGGACAGCTCGTCAAAAATTGCCAATTCCCGCAAATTCCGGCAGGCTGGAACTAGAAGATGAAGAAATACGGCTTCACCCTAATTGAAGTACTAACGGTGATGTTTATTATCGGCATATTAGTCACGATCACCAGCTATGTTTTTGCCAAATCCCTCGAGCGGAATCGTGATACCCAACGGTTGAGCGACCTAAACAATATCAAGAACTCCTTAGAGCAGTTTTACTTAGTTAATAAAACTTATCCTTATAATACGGCTTATAAAGCTTCACTGATTCCCCGACCTTGGGTGGCAAAGTACGAATTAGAGCGCTATAAAATCGCTACTTGTGACAGCGGGCTTGCTGACCCGGGCAAAAATTACCTAGCCCCGACATATATGACGACTCTGCCGGAAGACCCGCTCTATACCGTCGCTAGATCGCTCAACGCCAACTGTCAATTAGAGGCAATGGCCGGCCAACCAGTTGCTGGGTACGGCCAGTATCTATATACCAGCCTGGCAACTAACGAAGCGACCAGTAACAAAGTTGGCCAGTATTACCTAATGGCTCGGCTAGAGCGTCAACTGAATATCAGCGACAGCTTCCCAACGATTGACCCGCGTTATGCCCTGACAATATCGAGGATCAACAGCTGGGGTCAGACCTATTGTTCTAACGACAGCGGCAACCCATTGGATAGTGGTTGTTCTTACAACTACTACCTGAAAAACAGCAACAACGACTAACCCTTAGTTGAACCCAAAAACCCTGATAGAATATAGTTGATGTTCAAGCGAATCGTTATGGTTGGTTGCTTGGTGATTTTGCTTGCCCAGGCTACCTTCCAGGTTGTAATGGCGCAGACGGATTCCCAAACCACTGACGAGGCCGTTCACGTTTTGGCTGGTTACACCTATCTAACTAAACGAGATTACCGCTTAAACCCCGAACATCCCCCACTTGTAAAAACTCTGGCGGCTCTTCCACTTTTGGCCATCAAACCAAATTTACCGGCGGATTTTGAGCAAAAATGGCAGGATTCAGAGAATTTCTTCTACGATTCCTGGCGGGAAAATCGCTATTTAGGCGAGAAATTTTTCTATGCTTCCGGCAACGATGCCGACCTGATGATCCTATTGTCGCGCCTGCCGATGATATTACTAACATTGCTACTTGGCCTAGCGATTTTCCTGATTGTTTGGCGGCACTTCGGCGCAATTGCAGCATTAGCCGCCACCGGTTTTTACGTTCTTGATCCACTAGTCGCTGGGCACGGCCATTTGGTGACCACGGACATCGCTTTTGGCTTGGGAACACTATTAACTACTTACGCTGGCTGGCGGTTTTTTGGCAGCCCAAATTGGAAAAATGCCCTCTGGCTGGGACTGGCCCTGGGCTTGGCACTACTAACCAAGCACACCGCCGTAATTTTGGGAATGATGCTGCTAATAACGGCGGTTTGGATTGTTGCCACCAACAAGCAGGCATGGCAGCAAATCTTGAGGGGCACTGGTATCGTCCTACTGACGGTGTGGATAATAATTTGGGCCGGACACGGTTTTCATGCCCGCAGCGCCCCACCGTCTAAGTCGGTTTCTCAAAGCATTCAGACACAAAATGCCCCCGACCCGACGAAAAATTTTGAAGGGACTAGCTTGGTTGATCAAGAGCAGTTCCAACTGACCGACGAAGAATTGGCGGCGACCAGCCAGGAAATAAGTACTTTCGATAAGCACTACCCCACCCTCCAGCCGCTATTCAAAGCATTGCCTGGCGACTACGCTAAGGGCCTGCTTTTGTTAATCGGCCACGCCGCCGGCGGACACGATTCGTTCTTACTCGGCCAAACTTCAAACACTGGTTGGTGGTACTATTTCCCGCTGCTGCTCGCCTTAAAATTGCCGCTGGTTACCGTCGCCGCCTTGCTTGGTTTACTTTATGCACTTATCCGGCTACGCCCGAAAAACAGCTTCGTCGCAACGGCGATGATCTTTGCCGGTTTCTTTATGCTTTCGGCGATGAGCTCCAAGGCCAATATCGGCCTGCGCCACGTCCTGCCGGTATTACCGTTGGTGATGGTCGGATTTGGCTGGCTAACAACAGCCGGCAAACACACTAAAGAAATCTTACTTATCGGCCTGGTTATTTTAGCGGCAACATTCACCTTGGCATATCCACGATACTTGGGCTACTTTAACGAGCTAGCCGGGGCGAGCGATAAAAACTACACCATCGCCACCGATTCCAATTTGGATTGGGGCCAGGATTTGAAGCGGATTCGCAGCTATATCGACAAAAATAAGCTAATGCGGCCATTTGTCGAATACGGCTGGCTAGGCAGCGATGCCTTGGGCTATTATTTGGGCGATAACTACCGGCTGCTCTCCGAAGCCACTCCCGTCGCTGGAGAGACACTAATTATTGGTGCCACCGCCATCCATCGGCCCGATTACGCCAATCTGCTTAGCGACTGCGACGGCTTCAAGCCGATTACTAACGGGGCCTTTATCTGCCAAATCCAATGACAATTTCGGTTATCGTTCCGGCCTATAACGAAGCTAAACGGATTGTCCCGACGTTGAAGGCAATCAGCGATTACTTCGTCAAACGCAACGAGGACTACGAGCTGATCGTTGTAGACGACGGCAGCCGCGATAACACCCGCCAAGTTTGCGAATCGCTTGGTATCAACGAGCTGAGAGTCATTGATTACGGTGGCAACCGTGGCAAGGGCTACGCCGTTAACTTCGGCGTTAAAGCAGCCCGCGGAGATTGGATTCTCTTTACCGATGCCGACAACTCCACGCCGATTGAGGAGCTGGATAAATTATTACCCCATCGAGACAGCTTCGATGTATTAGTTGGTTCGCGCTACGCGGCGGGCGGGCGGGTACTAGTGAAGCAGCCGCTCTTGCGTCGAGCGGCTTCGCGCTTCGGCAATATCCTGGTTCAGCTGCTTCTACTGCCTGGCATTCGTGACACCCAGTGCGGATTCAAGCTTTTCTCCCGCCCCGCCGCCGCGATCATCTTTGAGCGGCAAACAATTTTTGGCTGGGGGTTTGATATGGAGATCCTCCGAATCGCCTGGGAAAGCGGCTACCGGATCAAGGAGGTTGGGGTGGAATGGAGCAACGACGAAGCAACACGCCTACAGCCCAGCAAGGTTTTTCTAAAAACATTTGCGGAGATGCTCCGAATTAAGAGTAACTCGCTACGCGGATTGTACCAAGCCAAAAAATTCTCGGAAGGCCGGCGGGTCGTTAAATTTGCTCTTGTCGGCGCAATTGGAACGCTGCTGGATTTTGCCGTGTTGAACTTAGCAATTATTAGTTTTGAGCTAAATCTTTATACTGCTGTTTCATTAGGATTCATCGCTGGAGCAGTTAACAATTATACTCTTAACTCCCTCTGGTCATTCGAGCAATCGCTAACGTGGAGGAAGTTTTATAGCTATGTCGGTATCTCGCTGGTTGGTTTATTGCTGAGCAATTTAATTGTCTTTGTCTTCACCGACGGGCTCGCTTGGAATTATAACGGCGCCAAACTAGTAGCAGTAGCGGTGGTATTTAGCTGGAACTATCTGATGAACCGGCAGTTAACTTTTCGCGCTACTGGCTAACTCGCTCGATACCGCCTGGGATTGCCGCTTTTTTAGTAACGTTAAAAACCGTGAACGGCTTATGAACCATTAATCGAGTCTGCGAGTCAATTGCTGGAATGGCCGAGAAAAATATCCCACTAATTGGCAGGATTACCGGAGCTAAAATCCACTCCTTAACCAGGGTGATAAGATAGTAAGTTCTCTTGCCGGGTCGAGGTGGCACGAGCAAGGAAGCAACCAACATATTTACCACCATACCAATCCAAGCGGATCCGAGGAAAAACCGGTAGACATCGGGGAAATTATACCCCACAACAGTTCGTTGAAAGTCCTGATTAATTAGCAACGGTAGCCAACCAATTAGTAGGATAAACGACTGGGTGGCTAGCGAGTAATGTGACTCGAATAATCTGGCAAACTGCAACCATTTATAGATAAATGGAATACTCTTGTTGCCGTAGGAGTGTTCAAAGACAAACGGGACATCCGAGACTCCCCAGAACCAGCGACGACGTTGGAGATATTGCTCACGGAAAGTGTCGGCAATGTTATCGCCCTGAACCGCGTCCATATAGACCGGCACCGGGATTGGCACGACGTGGTGATTACCGTCGAACTTAAAGTACGACCGCCAGTACTGGTGGCCGTCCTCGACGATAGTTGTCACCGACCAAAAGTCCGTTTCAATTAGGGCCGCCAAACTTTGGGCATGGGCGGAGAAATTACGCGAATAGTGCGGGCGCATAGCTTGAATCATCTGCCAAAAACTCGAGCCAAGCGCCGTTAGTTTAACTGGTAGAGGAACCTTCCAAATATTATTAAAGAACATCGGTAGGGGCTGGAAGCTTTTGTGGATTGGGTCGGGTGTTTTAACGTAATTCCAGGTGAGATTGGAGAAATAATCCCGATCGACCCGGTTATCAGCATCGAGCGTAGTGACGATCACTTTGTCGTAAGGAATCTGGCGCTTGTCGATATATTGGAGAGTTTGCCGACCCGCCCAAGTAATATTTGGGCCCTTGCCGCGGACTTCTCCTGGAATATCGGCTGGATGATATGTAGCCAAAAACCCTCCGAAAGAGTTGGCGTATTCTTGAGTAAGGATTGGTCCGTATTTTGGGGCGAGTTCTTTATCGCGTTGCTCAAACGCCACCACTACGATCAGCTTATTTTTGGGGTAGTTACTAAGATGGATGGCGTCGATGGTGTGGCGAAGGATTGAGATGTCCTCTTTGTACGATGGAACAATCGCCAGGTGGTAATAATCTTCCCATTGGCCGGAGTAATCGTTTTCTAGGCGACTAAGCCAGTCGACTTTTTGGGCTCGACGGTAACGGATGAACCCGAACAATAAGAAGTAGGTAATAATAAAAATTCTTACTAGCCAATAAACGGCATAGAAAAGAACGAATACCGCTAGGGCAACTGGATTGTAGATCGCCAAAATAATCATAATCGCAAACGTTCCCCAGGTGGCTAGACCAGGAATAATCTCCCATAAACGGACGAGTGATTTTTTCATCTAAAAGAAAAAGGTAATCGAGGCAAAGTAATAATACCCGAATAAAAAGGCGTTCAACACAACCAGAAAAGTCAGCATAGCAATCTTGATCCGCGGGATATAGTGCAACAACAAAAACAGGATTAAGCTATTGGCCACCAGTAAAAATACCGCCATTAGATAGGTCGATGCTTCGGCCTGCTTGACGTAAACAAACCAGCCGATTAATCCAAACCCAACAACGTTGGCGAGCCAAAACTGGAAGCTCCGTTTATCCAAGCCAAATCCGACGCGCCAGAGCGATAAGAATTTCTGCCACATGTGGATATTATACACCGAGAACACTCCTGAAAAAACTGGTGTTAGCTACTAATAAAATACTTACTAAATCGCGAGCCCCGGACCACTAACCCTCCAGCCAGTAGGCCAGCCAGAAAAGTTACGCTACTCGGCAGGCTGTTATTGTCAGTTACTCCCGATACTTTCGGTGTGTCGGTCGTAGTAGGTTGAACAATAGTTTGGGGGCTGCTGGATGGTACATTGGTTGTCACGGTTGTTGCAGGTAAGAACCCTTGATTATTTACTGTCGTTGGCGTCGTGACGGTATTTAGCGGAGTTGGTGGTTCACTCACTCGAGAAATTAGTTTGGCTGGTTCCCCAATTGACCACGCCTCAACGGCCTCGGACGAAGAATTGTAGTCAACTACTGCCTCAACTTGGACTTCGTCGGTGTTTTGGAAAACATTTTTTATGGCATCTTGATGGAATTTAATCTCACCGGTCCCGTCGGTCAGGGTGGCGCTGTCGGTCGACAACGAGCTGATTTTGCCTTTGAGTAAGACTGTTTTGGCCAGCTGTTTTTTGGCAAGAGAAATCGAAACAAGTTTATTGTGCGGCGTGAATTTAGCGCCAATAATTATGCTCAATTTTGAGTCAAGGATTATTCGTCCGACCTGGCTAGAACTAATCTTGCCAATCGCCGTGGCGCTGGTGTATTTAGCCAAATCCAGCTCGCCCTTGCTGGAGCTCAAAAAGAATTGGATTCCAGCAAGCTCATCCGCCAGATAGCCAATCCCTGATCCGACAATATTGGGAAGAACCGATATTTTTGCGTTAACTTCCACCATCGTGTCTGCTGGTAGGTTCCTGGCTTGAGTAACGTCAACAACGTAAGTTGGTTGCGACGGCATGGTTAGGCGTTTCCAAGAATGATAATCAGTTGACTCATAGATGTTGGGGTTATTAGACGAATTACGCAGAACCAGCAATAATTTAGCGCCCAATTCTCTAATGGTTCTAATCTTTGCACTAGCCGCCCACGAACTATCCATCTCCAAAAAGTTGCCCGGGTCCTGTTCGTAGTAGGCATCGCTATCTTCTAGAGTGTAGGCAATTAATCCCTGGCTAGTTTGGAGCAGATCGAAGTTGCCGATAATGTTGGTAGTTACCCAACTGCCAAATTCCCTCGAATAATAAAGTTGGGTTAAATCGTCCAAAATAACCCGCTTGCCTTTGTCGGTAATTTTGAGACTGCCATCGGCTGGCAGCTGGCTGATAACTACTGGGTCAGAGAGCCAGTTAACCTCGAACAGACCAGTTGTTTTGCTCCAGAATAGTCGGTTACCAATTACCGATAATTCATCACCAGTTTCCAACTCAGAGAAATCCAGGCTAACCAGTTGTTCGCCGTCATAAATCGTATATATTGCTCCAACTAGGTGTTTAAATAGGTGCGCTTGGCTGGAGCTGGAAACCAACTGGACACTCTCTAAGAGTAGCTCTGGCTGGCCAGCGTTAAAGATAATCACTGTATCATCACAGGCAATGACTGGTTGAGGGTCCCGAAAGAATCCCGACTGGCTACATTGATATTCCCATTGTGGATTGATGGAAGAGATGGCTAAATCAAATATCTCCACCCCGTTAACGGTGATGGTGATGAATCCGGGATGATTAGGAGATAGCATAAAAATATTATCTTGGGCGTTTGGTTGGGAATTGGCCGGAAGGCTATACTCCAAGAATTTATTTTTTTCTAATATTGCTACTTTGTTGGATGTAACCGCGAAAGTGTCGGCGGCTAAAAGTATCGGGTCGGTAGATTGCCAGAGGACAGTATAGGAAAGCCCATTAGGGGATTTCAATAGATGATAAGTGTCAACGCTTTGGGTGGTTGCGTAGACTTGGTCGTCAACCACAACTAAATCATTAATCGCTGTTTGGTCGATAGGGGAGCGTTGCCATAGCCCTGGGATATCGCGGTAACGAAAGAGACTTTTTTCATCGTTAAGAATTGCCCCGGTCGGGTGCTGGGCAATATTGGCCGCCAGTACAACGGTGGGGAAAAACAATAGGCTGGCCAGTAATAGAAGCTTACTCGACCTCTTTTTCATCGGCTAATCTATGAAGGTCAAG
This sequence comes from Patescibacteria group bacterium, assembly GCA_040900165.1. Classification (GTDB taxonomy): domain Bacteria; phylum Patescibacteriota; class UBA1384; order 2-12-FULL-50-11; family 2-12-FULL-50-11; genus BOKZ01. The sequence goes on from JBBDZM010000020.1 coordinate 28,122, forward strand.
GATTAATCGAGCGACTTTATTGGGGTCTGGAACAGCGATAATTGTAAAATAGCCCTGTTTACCTGGTTTAGTTGGGTCGTCGCTGGTGCCGCCACCGGCCGTCTCTACTACCAACACCCCATAGTCAAAGATACTTTGCAAGAATCCAGCAACATCGGCTGAAACATTTTGAACTTGGTGGATCGACAACTCGGAAGTTTTGCGAGCCAGCAAACCCTCTTGATCGACGTTAATAATCCGCTCGTTGGTAATAAAAATTATGTCGTAGTAATAGTTAATCCAGGCACCAAACAAAAACGTTAGCAAAAATAGAAAGTAGCCGGAGAAGAGCAAAATAATCAGATCACCGTGAGTGGTAATCGTTCCTTTTAATGCGGTATTAATTGCCAACAACATAGATAGCGGAACTAACCCCATCACCAGAACTATCGCCAATGTTCCTAAAAACCCCGCCCAATGGTGACGAATTATCATATAAATGTCTTCGCCCTCGTGCAGGTCCAAATAAAGAAAGGCTGGGTCGTTTTTATCGATCTTGGTATTCTGGTGAGCCATTATCCAAGTACCAAAAGGCTACTAAAAATTAATATCCCTGCGATTAACAGTATATGAATCGTTAGAACCGGGATTGAAGCGTCGCCCGGCAAGCGGTATTTAAAGACCTGGAAGAAATAGAGCAGGTTGATTGCTAGCAGAATAGCCAGAAAAACTCCGTAGCCGATCAGAACGTAGTTGTTGATACCCATTTAAGTTAGGGCCTGATATAGCGAGGCGCTCCGTAGTTATTGGGATTAATCCGGCGGACTGAATAGCTGAGTTTTTTCCAGTTGTATTCGGATATAACCACATCATTGGACGAGTAAACCTGTTCAACAATCGCTACATGTCCCCATTGGTCGCCCGGGAAAAGTGGCCGATCCCAGGAAACAGCATCCCCAATCTTCGGAGAGCTGCTAACTTTATAGCCCTGATCGTGGGCGAGATTTGGCCAGTTGTAGGCACTCCCACTGCCGGGCCGAGTATTTCTAAATGGGAGACCGTGAATTGCCTTAAATTTCCAGGCGGCGTAAGAGGTACACTGGCAGGTGTAATAAAGCCACGGATCAACCTGGCCACAACTACCAGCCCAGGGATAGCCACCAGTCCCACCGCCACCAATAAATCCACCTGCGGCCAACCTTGCGGCATAGATATCGCTAGAGATTTCCGAAGCTTCGCTACGAATCCTAGCCAGGAGTTGTTCGTACTTTGCTTGCTCACCTTGGGTAATGTCTAGTAGATAGTCTTTTTGAGATTTTTGAGAACTTAGGCTACTCCGTGATGATGATAGTTGAGAGCTAAGTGTCTCCAAATTCTTTTTTTGGGAATCGGCTTCTGACTTATCTTTCTCTAATCCGGCCTTGATCTGATTCTGCTTCTCAATACTGCTTTGGAGATCCGTTTGAATAGCTTGGATATATTGGGTCTGCGAAATAATCTCCTCTAAAGACTGGCTCTGGAGAATCAACTCCATTGTGCTGGTTTGAGAGAGCTCATAAAGACTGGAATAAGCACTGTTGAGCTTAATATTGAGAGCATCCAATTCTTTCTGGCTAGTGCCAATCTTTTTCTTCAGGGAAGCAATTACCTCGCTGGCGGTATCGATTTGAGCCTGGGTGTTACTGATTCGATTATTAGTGTAGGCGATATCACCATTTATTCCGTCAATTGCCTGGTTCAAATTACTTGCTTCTTGGCGCTTTTGGTCGAGAGCTGCTTGGTTCTCGCGCTCCTGTCGCCTTAATTCTTCTTGGCGAGCCAACAGCTCGCTTAGGGTTGAGGCATTTACGCCAATCGGCATGGTTAAGCCAAAAACAGCGACAAATATCGCCAGGAGCTTAACTGACTTGAGGAACGTTTCCCTCCTTATCATGTAATTATCCTAGCACGAGAGTTCTTGATTGCAACCGGCGCTACCGCGCTAGGCGCGCAGATAGCGCCGCATCGAGACAACGCTTACTACCACCCCAAGAATCAGCCCAACAACTAATTGAACTATCACCAGCAACCAAGTATGGGCTAAAACATATTGGTAGAAACCCATATCAAGTAACATTGAGCTAAGAGCGTCCAGATACGGCCCGAGAATCGCCGAGACCGCTAGCAAAAATAGGGTGGTAATGACTGTGCCGAATACGCCGTAGAAAATCCCCTCTACAATAAACGGCCCTCGGACAAACGAGTTGGAGGCGCCGACGTAGCGCATAATCTCAATTTCATCAGAGCGGGCGGTGATGGTAATACGGATAATATTGAGAACATTGAAAATGGCGATTATGCCAAAGAAAATGCTCAGAAATATGCCGGTGCGTTGAACAAACTTGGTGACGGCGATTAAATTATTAACGGTGTCGCGGTTTTTCGAGTAGGAAACACATTCGTCGCAGATAATGTTATCAGTGTCTTGAGCAGCCATTTTACCGACCAACCCCTCAATCTGCTCGGGATTTTTAGTATCAACTTCCAAGCTGCGGGGAAGGGGATTATTTTTGGCCGTAACTGGTTTTTTAATGTTGTCGTTAATTGGCAGACGGTTCCAGCGCTCGAGCGCCGCCGATTTATCAATAAATTTCACGCCGTTGACTTCTTCGTTTAGGGCAATCCGATCGCCCAAATTGACGATGGTTTTATCAGGAACTTTGTCGTCACGAAAATATATTGTTACATCGATTCTTGAGCGGATCTGCTCGGCACTATCGCCGACAATAAAGGAAAAAAGTAATGAGACACTCACCATCACCAAGGTTAGCGTCATCAACAGTGTGGCACCAAGCGTCAGCCAACGGTTACGCCAAAAATTGTTGTAACCAAGTTTAATAATGCGCAACAGTGTTTCCATCAGCAAACACCCCTGGTTACTGGAATTAAGAAGTATGAATTAAGAATTAAGTTAATACCGTTGCCTGCGTTGCGGATTGCCCTGCTCATAATTCTTAATTCATAATTCATAATTCATAATTCATAATTCATAATTCTTCTTTATATTACGTACTTGCCTCCGAGTTGGTCGCTAATTATCTTGCCGGATTTCATCAAGATCACTCGCTTCTGAATGCGGTCGACGACTTGGCGGTTGTGGGTGGCTAAAATTATCGTTGTTCCCCGCTGGTTGATCCGGTAAAGCAACTCCACAATTTCCCAGGTGTTAACTGGGTCGAGATTACCAGTTGGCTCATCGGCGATTAGCAATTTTGGCAGGTGGATTAAGCCCCGGGCAATGGCGGCACGTTGGCGCTCACCGCCGGAAAGTTCGTGGGGATAAGCGCTTTTACGGCGTCCCATATTAACCAGGTCAATCACTTTTTCGGTTCGCCGATTAATATCGGCTGTTGGTAGCCCGCAAACCTCCAGGGCAAACGAAACATTCTCCCAAACGGTTTTTTGCGGTAGTAATTTGAAGTCCTGGAAAACGACACCGATTTTGCGCCGGTAAAAGGGCACTTCGTTATCGCGCAGGTCCGCCAAATTACGCCCGGCCACGTAAACTGTGCCAGTTGAGGGCATTTCCTGCTTGGTTAGCATCTTTATCAGGGTTGTTTTACCGACACCGCTCTGACCAACCAAGGAGACAAACTCGCCCTCGTTGATGGTTAAGTTGATATCTTTAACGGCATTACGCTTGGGGTAACTCTTACTGACGTTTTTAAATTCGATTAAGGGAATATCCGATTTTTTTGGTTGAGCAGTGGCGAGGTGGTCCTGACCAACGTGAATTACTTCGTCCATCTATTCTTCATTCTACGGGAAAATCCAGACCAGGGAAGAAGCGCCTACTACTCCAGCTCTTCTTCGATACGTTTTTGAATCTCTTCGCTGCTAAGCGGACGGAGCATATTAGTTAGCTCATCGTCGTCAGATACTTTAATGCCCTGTTTCTCCAGCAACAGCGATAGCATTCTCATGGTTTTAGTCAGCTCTTCCTCGGTAATAGTGTTAATCTTCAAGTCAATCTCTTCACGCAGCTCGGCGACAAAAGTCTGGCGATTTTGAGAGATTAGAACGATGATCGCCAAGAAAATAGCTTCCAGCGATACAACCATCGTCAGTAATCCGTAGGGAAAGGGGTCGAAGGCATTCGAACCGGCGTTCCAGACGATCCAAAGCGTAAACCAAATCGCGTTGACAACCAGGAAGGTAACGGTGCCAAACTTTGTGGTTAGTAAATCAGCAAATTTGTCACTCCATCGGCGCCTGGCATTGATCTTGGCTTTGAAGCTTTCGATGGCAGCGCGGCGTTTCTTGGCGCGGCCATGAAAACTGTGGAAACGCTCAATAATCTCCATTTGTTACACCGTACCAAGACCGCAAAGTTAGTAAATAGCTAAAGGGAGTTGCGAAAACGGTAAAAATGTTCGACCGAGTACAAAAACTTGCCGGTCAACTCTTCGATACGCTTCGCTAAAGCCGGTTCGACAACCCGTCCATCGCCGTCAATTTGCTTGTCGGCCCGGGGGATAAAAAGTTCATCAGGCATCAGCCAGGCCCCGTAAGTGCGCAGGATTGGGTAAAGCGAGTGTTGGGCTTGGAGCGTCCCGCCGCGCCCGGTAGTAGCGCCCAGCAGCATGACCGGCTTGTCGCGGTAGCCAACGCCGTCCAAATGTTCGAAGGAATTTTTCAGCACCGCTGGCAGGGCATGGTCGTACTCCGGCGAGGCAATCACAAAGCCATCGGCCCAGGCCACCGTCTCCCGCCATTTTTCAACTGCCGCCCCCCGGCTGGTTTCGTAGCCCAAAAACAGCGGTAACCCAAGGTTGCGCATACGGACAACTTTGGTTTCGAAGCCATCTCGTTGAGCGATATTTTTTTCGATAATCTCCAAATATTTTTCGTTTAAGGACGGCTCTTGGGCGCTGCCACAGATTAGTAATATTTTATTAGTCATTAGTTAGAACCTGCTTAAGCTCCTCGCGTAAGGCCTGGGCGGTGGCCGGGCTAAATGTTTTTAAGAGTTTTTCGTAGTGTCTGGCAAAGTCTTTGGCAGATTTTTCCCTCCCGATTTGATCGTAAAGGACCGACAGTAGACCGTAAAGCTGGGCGCGGCGCTGATTGTAGGTTTCGTTGTCGTGATCGGCTTCAAACCAGCTCAAGCTCTGTTCGGCCCAGTCGACTGCCTCGGCTGTTTGACCGGACCTTGTTAGTACTTTGGCGTAATCCAACCAAGTTGTTGCTTGAAAAAAACCTTGGGTTGGATCGTCTTTGAATAGCTCCAACGCTTTTTTAATGTGAGTTATCGCCGTTTGATTGTCGCCAAACTTGTAATAATGCAGACCAAGTTTGTCGTAAGTAATCGCCAGTGCCCCGGGCGAACCTGACTTTTCGAGTAGCTCGATGCTCTGTTGGTAGTAGTTAAGCGCTGTCGTTTTTTGTCCGGCGTTATCGTTAGCAACGGCCATATCACGATAGAGCTCGCCCAGGCCTTCGTTATCGCCCAGTTGCTTGTAGAGCTGTTCGGCCGCTTGAAAGTAGCTATTAACGTCGCGGAATATCGATGAATCGGCTCGACTGATTGATTTTCGAGCCGCCACACCCGCTAATCGTAGGGATTGAGCAACCACTTGGTATTCTTCGGCTTGTTTGGCCACCTCGGCCGCTTCCAAGTATGTCCGAATCGCTTCATCGGTTCGGGCACTGTGGCGCAGGTTGTCGGCTTTCTCCAATAACCCCTCCAAAGTTTTTTTCACATCAACCCCGATGCTGGGGCGCAGCAATACCACGCCAAATGATGTTACTGATTATATTTGGCGTATTTTTCAGCTTAATTATTTTCATATTCGATGATGGGGCGCTGAAATTAGCCCGCATTTTTTGTACTTGTAAACCTTGCCGGTGGCTGGGTCGATAGCGCCGCACGGGCAGGGGTCGTTCCGGCCAACTTTTGTGCTAGCAGCGGTGGCTGAATTATTCCTGTGATCATTGTTAGTAGTTAGGCGTTGTTGAGGGGTGTCGCTAACCAGCGTTGGTCGATCTTCAAGCTCAACCCGCAAGAGCATATCGGCAATCTGTCGGTTGATAGATTCGTTCAATAAGTTGAACAACCGATAAGCTTCTTGTTTATACTCAACTAGCGGATCTCTCTGGCCGTAGCCCCGCAAGCCGGTCGATTCCCGCAGATCCTCCAGATTGGTTAGATGCTCAACCCAGAGCAGATCGATCGCCCGCAAACCGACTGTTCTCTCAACTTGCCCTCTAATCTCTTCACTCCAACCGCTGTATTTTTTCTGATAGTGATTGGCCTGTTGGCTATCAAAATTGCTTAAAATTTCCCGATGGATTTGTTCAAAATCATCGGGGGACTTAGCGGCAACAATTGCCGAACGGCGGCGATAGATTGCTTCGCGGTGTTTATTCATCACGTCGTCGTACTCAACCAGCTGTTTGCGAGTGTCAAAGTTATGGGTTTCGACTTTGCCTTGAGCTTGCTCAATTGCCCGCGATAGCAGCTTATTATTAATACTCATATCGTCCGGAATTTGCAGACGCTCCATAATTGCTCGCATTCGGTCGCCACCAAAAATCCGCATTAAGTCGTCTTCCATCGACACATAGAATTGACTGGCACCGGGATCACCTTGGCGGCCAGATCGTCCCCGCAGCTGGTTATCGATCCGCCGAGACTCGTGGCGCTCGGTACCGATCACCAATAGGCCACCCAGCTCCAACACCTGTTGGTGGCTAGCCTCCCATTTTTTAAACGCTGCCGGTGGGGCAGTTTCGTCCGGTGCCGGACCACCAAGAACAATATCAACGCCCCGGCCAGCCATGTTAGTGGCCACCGTCACCGCTCCGATTTGGCCAGCCTGTGCCACTATCTCTCCCTCTTTCTGATGTTTTTTAGCGTTGAGCACTTGATGCTCAATATTTTCGGCCTTTAAGAATTTGGCGAGTTTCTCTGATTTAGCAATCGATGCCGTACCGATTAAAACCGGTCGACCCTGCTGCTGGAAACCTTTAACAGCCGTAACGACCGCTCGAAATTTGCCGTCCTCAGTCTTGTAGATCATATCTGGCAAGTCTCGACGCTGGCTTGTTCGGTTGGTTGGGATGGAAACGACTTCTAAATTATAAATTTTAGCGAGCTCCTCGGCTTCCGTTGAGGCCGTACCGGTCATACCGGAAAGTTTGGTGTAAAGACGAAAGTAATTTTGAAAAGTAATCGTTGCCAAAGTTACTGACTCTTCCCTGACTAATACCTTCTCTTTGGCCTCGATTGCCTGGTGTAGTCCGCCGTTGTAACGCCGTCCGTGGAGCATTCGCCCGGTAAATTCGTCAATAATTACAACCTCACCGCCCTTAACGACATAGTCTTTGTTCTTTTTGTACAAGGCGTAGGCCCGCAAGGCGACATCGGCGTGGTGAACTAAGCGGACATTGGCGGGATCGTACATGTTAGCAACACCTAAGAACTGCTCGAGTTTTTTGATACCGTCTTCGTTTAATGATGCCCGTTTTGTTTTTTCGTCGAGTTTGTAGTCTTTTTCGCTCTGTAGTTTCGGGACAATCGCGGCAAAGTCGTTATAAAGACTGGCCGATTCGCTGGAAGGCGAGGAGATAATTAGCGGGGTGCGGGCTTCGTCGATCAGAATTGAGTCAACTTCGTCGACGATGGCGTAGACGTGGTCGCGTTGCTTCATATCAGCGTGGTTCTGAACCATGTTATCGCGCAAGTAGTCAAAGCCGTACTCGTTATTGGTCCCGTACGTAATGTCGGCGTCATATACCTCATTGCGCTTGGCTGGGCGTAGCGACCTTAGGCGCCAGTCTTCTTCGTCGTTTTTTTGGTTGGGATCATAAATAAATGAAAAATCTGGGCCGATTACCCCGACTGACAAACCTAAGAAATGATAGATTCGCCCCATCCAGCCGGCATCGCGACGAGCTAAATAATCGTTGACGGTTACTAAATGACAGCCCAGCCCGGTTAGGGCATTTAGGTAGAGCGGTAAGCTGGCAACTAAAGTTTTTCCTTCACCGGTCTGCATCTCAGCAACTTGGCCGGCATGCAAAACCGCACCGCCGATAATTTGGACGTCGTAATGACGCATCGATAAAGTCCGCTTGCCGGCCTCACGAACCATTGCAAAAGCTAGCGGTAAGTACGGCTCGAGCAGCTCGGAAATTTGCTCCTTACGAGCGCGGCTCTGCTCCTTGCGGTCAGCAATTGAGTCAGTTGCGCTAAAAATATCCTTGGCTTTTTGACTAACGTGTTTTTTTAGCTCAAGGGATCGCTCAAGAATCTGTTTGTCAGTTTCATTTTCTAAAAGTTTCTCCTGTTCGTTAACGGCATCAACTATTCCCTGATACCGGGAAACCTCTTTGGCGTTTTGGTCGCCAAAGATTTTCGACAGAAAACTCATCTAACTAGTCAGCTCCTTGGGCCAACTAACCTTCGCTTGCTCGCCGAGGTTGTTTTCAACAATTGCCAGTAATAGTCGTTCCGTGGCGAGGGTGGCGTTAAGGGTATGGACTAGTTCGGTCTTGTCACCAAAATCAACCTTGGTTTTGAGCAGGCGGGACTGGAAATCGGTACAGTTACTGGCCGAGTGGGTTTCACGGTAGCGTTGTTGCGACGGGAACCAGCATTCGATATCGATTTGCTTAGCGGCAATTTGGCTTTGGTCACCGGCGGCTAGCAACACCTTTTGATACGGCAGGGAAAACTTGCTGATAAATTTTTCTTGCATCGAAACCAAAAATTCCAATTCTTTCTCCGACTTGTCGGGAGCAGCAATCGAGACCATCTCAACTTTGTCGAACTGATGAATCCGGAAAACTCCTTTAGTGTCCTGCCCGTACGAGCCAGCTTCTTTTCTGAAACAAGTCGAAAACCCAACATAGCGTATCGGCAAATCCTTGGCAGGAATTTTTTTATTGGAGGCTAGTGCCAACAATAACGGCTCTGACGTACCAACTAAAAACTGATTATCGCCGAGCGTAAAGGTATCGTCTTTACCGGCCGGGAAAAATCCGGTCGCTTCCAAAAGATCTTCCTTGGCGACAACCGGTGGTAAGACAAAAGTAAAGCCATTGTCTTGGGCAAACTCAATTGCTAAGCTCATTAATTTTCGGCTGGCCGTTGCCGCCTCGCCAATCAGGTAGCGGAATCGGCTGCCGGTAAAACGCGCTGCTGTCTCCATATCTAATAGCCCCTGTTTTGCCAAGGCATCTTCGTGAGCGGCTGATTGGGGCGGCCGATCGCCGACAGTTGACAGTATCTGGTTATTCTTAGCATCCCCATCCGGAACGTCATCAAGAGTAATATTAGGAACGGCCAGCATTTTTGCATTAAGCGACTGCTCTACTTGGAGGCTTTTATCTCTAGCCTCTAAAATATCTTTCTTGAGATTAACTAGCTTGGCGTTATTGTCTTTAGCTAAATCTTTGGTTTTCGATAAGCGATTACTTTCGGCTTTGAGTAACTCTAATTTTTGAGTCGTTTTACGCCACAATTCGTCGAGGGCTGATATTTCATCAACGATATTCTCCGTGCCCCCACGAGAGCGAATAGATTTCTTAACCACATTGGGATTTTGGCGGATTTGACCAATATCGATCATGGTCAAAGTGTACCAAACCCCAGAGAAAGTTCTAGGTTACTCAACCGAGTTAATACTATAGACAACGGCACCGTCAGGCGTCTCGACGCTAACCTTGTCTTTGGTTTTGTGGCCAAGTAAGGCTCGGCCAACTGGCGAGTCGACAGAAATCTTACCGTTCTCAGGATCAGATTCGGTCTGGCCGACTAGCTCGAATTTATCAGTTTCACCATCTACAACCACTTCCACCTTACTGCCGATACTGATAGTGCCAGAATGCTTTCCCTCAACCACTTTGGCGTGTTTGAGGGTTTGCTCGATTTCTTGGATTCTGCCTTCAATAAATGATTGCTCTTCTTTTGCCGAGGTGTATTCCGCGTTCTCACTCAGATCGCCCAGCTCTTTGGCGGTTTTAATACGATTAACAACATCTGGCCGACGAATTTTAGTTAGCTCTGCTAGCTCGTTTTGGAGTTTTTCCAGTCCGTCCTGTGTAATTAGAATATCTTTGTTTGCCATTTTCTCCTTTAATATCTCAATTTGGTTTCGGCTAATACATCTCGGCAAGAGATGTTTTTAACAGAAAAATATTAGCAGTTAGGCTAGCATTGTCAAGCGTAGAAACGACTGGATTTTCTCACAAAAAACCACTAAATACTGAGAATAATATGGAGACTTATCGAGGGATTAGTAATGAAATTTATAGTATTCTATCGATATGAAAAGTACCAAATCTCGTCCTAGCCAACTTTGGGAGCAATGGCTGGCTCGCTTACATGGAATTGACGACCCACAGAAAGACTACTATCGTCTCGAGCTACTGCAGTTGCTAACCCATTCAAGTGGCGCTGACACTGCTAGGTTTTGTAGCCGTTTTGGAACTATCCTTTGTCACAGTCTCCATTCGGGTTCGGTTGTTATTTTTGACAAAAAAAATAACCGAATTATTTACAAAGACCCTTCCATTAGCGACCGCTCTTTGGAAAAGAAAATATCCGCTAGGTTACCTATTAGCACCGAGGGGATTTCGATTCGGCAGTTCCCTCGTGGTGTTAAGATTTATAGCCAACAGCCGCCGATCAAATCAATTTGCTCACTCAAAATGAATTTTATTAGTGACGAGGAGATATTTCTGATTGTCACTTCCCCAGAAAGTATCCCCGGTGAAGACCGACAGTTTCTTCACTTTGTGGCCGGCGTATTCAGGCTTTTCGAGAAACAGCTCAGCACTGAACGAATGTTGAGCCAGGAACAGCGTCTACTAACTCTCTTAACCCAGCACATTAACGAGGGATTGGTTTTATTTTCCAAGGACTTAGCCGTTAAGATTTGGAACCGCCCACTGCAGCGGATAACCGGCTATTCTCCCAAGGAAGCTATCGGTAAAAACTACCAAGAAATAATCAGGGTCTTAGACAAGTCTGACTGGTTATCCAACATCACCAGCAGCTATAAAGACAGTGACCAGAGTGGCTTTATTTTCGACGGAAAAATCCTCACCAAAGCCAAACAAACCAAATGGATATCGGTTTCTGGGTCGCTTTTAAGAGATGGCTCGGGCGAGATTGAGCAGGCAATTGCTTTGGTACGAGATATATCCAAAGAAAAGGCCTTAGAACAGCGCAAAAACGAGTTCATCTCGATCGCTACTCACGAGCTAAGAACGCCAATTACCGCCATTAAAGGGTACCTAAGCTTGCTCCAAAGCCATGCCGAGCAACTATCCGATAAGCAAAAAATGTATCTCAATAACGCCTATTCTGCTACCGAACGATTAGTTGGCCTGGCCGAAGATCTCTTGCAGGTAATTCGGCTCGACGAAGACCGGATGAAGTTCAACCTCCAAGTTGTCCAGTTAACGAAAATCGTTGAAAAAGTCAGTATTGATTTTAGCGAAAAGGCTCGTCGTAAGGGGTTGGAATTTCAGCTTACCCTCCCGCCGTTTGACACGACCATTGTCGCCGACCCGATTCGCTTAGAACAGGTATTTGCTAACTTAATCGACAACGCCATTAAATATACGACCAAAGGGTCGATCTCGATTGCTTTTGAACACTTCAGCGAAAAAGTTACTAAGGAGGATAAGGTAACTGTCGTTATTAAGGATACCGGCATCGGTATTGATTCAAAGGACCTTGACGGCGTCTTTGAGAAATTCAACCGCTCCGATCGGGCCGCCAATATGCGTGAGCCGGGGGCGGGGCTGGGGCTATATATCGTCAAATCCTTTATCGAAAAACAGCAGGGGAAAATTGCGCTCAAGAGTCGCCCTAGAAAGGGTAGTACCTTCGCTGTCACCTTCCCCATTGCCGAAGTAAAAATGCGTAGTAATATACAGGGGAATCAATATAACTATTAATTGAGTAAATGACTAAGAAAAAAATACTACTAGTTGAAGACGAGCCGTTACTAATTGGCCTCTACAAGGAAGCATTTTCTGAAGAGCCGTATTCTATGAGCGTCGCGGAAAGCGGGACGGACGCCCTGGTACAAGTTAATAATAACAAGCCAGATCTGATCCTTCTGGACATCCTTCTGCCGGGGATGAACGGTTTTGAAGTGCTAAGAAAAATCAAAGCATCTAGTAAAAGCCGTGATATTCCAGTGATTGTCTTAACTAACTTAGGAAGCGAAGAAACCGACAAAGACCGACAATTAGCTCTCTCGTTGGGCGCCATCGATTATTTGGTTAAGTCCTATCACACTCCCGAGGAGATGATTAAAATTGTCCGCTCCCGACTCTCATCTAAGTAAAAAATTAGAAAATCCTACAAAATATTTCTACCAATTAACGCTATCGTTGAGGTAGCTCTTCTAACTTACTGGTGTGATCAAGGCTCTTCCCAAAAAGAGGCGAACGCTGGTCGGGATTAATCAAGACTAGTCACTTCTCTAAACCAAATTATGACACATCGGGCAAAAAACTTAGACGCACGGTCGATCAAAAATAAAAATGTAAAAAGTCGGCCAAACAAATTGTCTAAGTTTTTTGTTAACTAAAAACTCGCCTGAACAACAGCGCCAAATGTAACTCCACTGCGTCGGAGAAATCTCGAGGGTCTCGACCGATTTTTTCTTTGATTTTATCGAGCCGATAGATAACGGTGTTACGGTGAACTTTTAGATCTTGGGCGGTTTGAGTAAGGTTAAGGTTTGCTTCTAAGAATTTTTCCAACGTCACAATTAGCTCCTCATCGGCAAGTTCTGAAAGAACCTTGTCGGCATAGTCTCGTTTTTGTTTAGGACTACTAGAAACCAGTAGTGGCAGTACCCCCAAACCACTAATTCGATGAACTCTGGTTTTAGTCGTCAGATTTTTCCCGATATCAATAACTTGGAAGGCTTCTTTGGCCGAGGCAATAATCTCGGCTGGGGAATTGGCGGGCGAGCCAATCCCAATTGTCACCTCGGTAATGTAGACGTTTTTTAGCGGGTCGGTGATTTCGTTGAAATGGTTGGTTAGTAGCCGGCAGAAACGCTCGTAGTCGGTGGTGGATAAGTCTTTCAATACAACAAATTTGTCATTACCGATGTAACCGATTAAGTTGTCGGGGTTTTTGGTAAAGAAGCTTCTTAGTCCCTGACTAATATCGGATTTCTTGGCTTCAATGAGACTGCTTTTTTCACCAAGCGGCTCACCGGCAGTTTGGAGGTAGTTGTCCCAAAATCCTTTCAGCTCAAAGACGACAACCGTTCGTTGGACGTCTAGACGATACCCTAGCGCCCCCATTTGGTGCTCGAGTTCTTCTTCGTCGATACTCTCGGGTTTGTGCATCAAGCGGGTTAGTAATAAATCAACGGTATCTGGACGAGGTTTGTGACTATTAATAAACTGCTCGACAACCAGCTCGGACATCGACGAAATTATCGCAACGGTCTGGATGTCTTCCGGCGGAGTCTCTGCCACCACCAACCCTAGTAATTTACCGTCAACGAATATCGGCAGGGCTACCATCCCCGCCATCCCCTTGACTGCTACTGCCGTGCTGTCACGAGTCGGCGCCTGTTCAAAACTAAACTGGTGATTCTTACCGAAGTCATTACATTGTTCGATTGGCTGTCCGGTTGCGTTGGTAATTGCAAAAAGTTTGTTAAAGACCTGCTTTAACTGACTGTACAACTGCTGGGCTAATATTGGTGACATTGTTCTCCTCCGTTTTTATCTCTTATTATATATTTATCCAAAAGTTGTAATAATTACTAGCGGAAATAGCCCAATACCCGGGTATTAAGTTGGGCTTTATTGGATAATTTAACAATTACTCTATGATGGCGGCGGTAATCGGAGTGATCGGTAGAGAGAAATACTTTTCGTAGATGTTCTTTGCAACTGGGGCGGCAACCGAGAATCCTTCCCCTCCACCTTCGACAATTACTGAGATAGCAATTTCCGGCTTACCGTACGGCGCAAATGAGGTGAACCACGAGTGGGTTCGTTCTTTAGCAACGTCGAACTGGGCCGTTCCAGTTTTGGCGGCTATTTCAATTGGCAATGATAAAAACGACCTGGCGGAACCATCGGTAACTGTCTTTCTCATTCCCTCACGAATTATTCTCAATATGTCGCTATCAATTATTCGGTCCTTCTCAAAAACGATTGGTAGCTCCTCGGCCTTGTCGGTCCCCGTCGCTAAAAACTTTTTTACTACCCGGGGTGTTACTAACTTTCCGCCGTTAGCAATTGTCGCAGTGGATCTGGTTAGCTGTAGGGGGGTAACGAGCAGATCACCTTGGCCGATCGCTAAATTGTAAGTATCGCCAATATACCAACTCTCATTTTTAATCTCTTGCTTCCAGTCTGGCGTTGGCACTAATCCAGTTGCTTCTCCCGGTAGGTCGATACCAGATACTCTTCCAAAACCAAATTTGCGCAAATATTCCCCCAGACGATTAGCCCCCAGCCCGGCGATGTTACCGTTTCCTCCCCCAACGGTGTAAAAGAAAATATTATTACTTTCGGCAATGGCCTGTTTAACGTCCGCCATACCGTGGACGCGCCAATCGGGAAATGTCCACTGCCCTATCACAATCTTCCCCGCCGAAGTATCAATACGGGTACTCTCTGATATCACTCGCTCTTGGAGGGCGGCTGATGCCGTCACTGGCTTAATCGTTGACCCAGATGGATACTGTCCTGAAATTGCCCTGTTGAGTAAGGGAGCGCCGGTACTGGTCAGGGCTTTTTCCCGAGCCTTCTGATCACCGTTGGGAGAAAAAATATTATTATTAACAAACGGCACACTAACCATCGCTAATACATCGCCAGTTCTGACATCAAGCACTACCGCCGCCCCACTATGAGCATTATTTTTCTTAATTGAATCTAGCAGCGATACGGTGGCTTGCCTTTGCAGCTCCGAATCAATCGAGAGTAGTAGCGACCTCCCAACTTTCGCTGGCTGGATACCAATAGAGCGGACAATCCGGCCATAAGAATCTACCTCTAGGGTTTCCACTCCCGGAATGCCTTGAAGAATCTTGTCATACTGAAATTCCACTCCGCTTTTACCGACGTAGGAGATTGGTAGCAATTCCCGCCGCTGCTCGAGATCTTCGGCCGTTGACTTACCAACGTATCCAAGAACATGCCCCAAACTTGGGGTGCCGGTATATTCACGGATCGGCGAGGTAGTCAGCTCAATACCGGTAAAGTTGGCCAGTTTCAACTCGTAGGATAGCGCATCTTGGCGATTGATACCCTCTTTAATAACAACGATATCCCGCTTCGAATTAGCGTCAATAATCCTTTTTAGCTCGCCCTTACTAATCTTCGTCACCGTGCTGATCCGACTAATCGACTGATCAATATTAGTGCTGTCCTTAAGTAGCTCCACTGGATGAATAATTAACGAAGAGCTCGGAATATTTTGGACAAGAGCCAACCCATTGCGATCGTAGAGCAGACCGCGAGGCGATAATATTGGCTCGGTGTTTAGCCGGTTACCTTCTGCTAGTAAAAAATTTTCCTGTCCTTGGGTTATCTGCAAAAATATCAACCGAAACATTAACAACCCAGCAATCACCACAGTCACAACCTTAAAAAACCCAAACCCGCCTCGACTAGTTGTTACTTCGTCAAACGGCTGCGATTCCGTCTCGGCTATTGGCAGCTCTGGGCTAAAGTCTTCTTTGATTTGCTTTAAGGACCCAAGCGGAACATACGGGTCAAAAATACCCTGGTCACTAGAGCGAGGTTTGGCGTAATCGATAAACCTGACGACTATCTTTGAAATATATTTGATAATTTTCATAATCGTTTTCCCGTCCAGCGCTGAAACATCTTTAATCTAAACGCCAGCAGATAGTAGATTAATCCTCCAACAACCAAATTCAATAGCACCGATGTCAGTATCTCCAATAAATTAGTCGTTCCCAGCAAAAGTGAAGTGATCAGCGACATTAAGAAAGAAACAACCATCAAGACTACGACGGCTTGGTAAAAAGACGAAACCGTCAAGTAGCTATTTTTTAGCCAATCAATTAGCAGGACCACCAATAAAAACATTATCGTCCAGTATCCAAATGGTAGAAAGCTTTGAGAGTCAAAGAGCAGGCCGACCATTATCGCAAAAACTATTGCCGTGTCTTTTACCCCCAGCCAGGTAAAAAGCCAGATAGCAATTAGGGCGATATCAACAGTTCCGCCACCGGCGCTTCCCCACTGCCCGAGAAACCCAAAAGCGAAAACGGAAATAATTAGCGCTAACAGCGCCTGGATTACTCGGGTCATCTGACAATAAAAACTGTCCTAATATTAGCAATGTTAACCGGGCTACTAATCCTCACCTCGATAAAAATTTCCTCTTTTTGAGAGATAACCTCTTCGATCCGTCCAACGGCCAAACCGGAAGGATATAGCCCTTCAAGAGAAGAGGTGACGACCAACTCACCTTGATTAATTTTTGTATCAACTGGGATATTATCAACAACCAAGCCCCTAATCCCCCCTTTTAATATGCCCGTAACCTGGCTACTCGTTAATATTACCGGCGTTAACAGGCTTCTATTTGATAACAGCCATACTTCAGCAGTCGTTTCGGAGACATTTTTGATCTTACCGATCAAAAAGCCGCCCGATACCACCGCCTGATTCGGGACAATGCCGTCATCACTTCCCTTATCGATGGTAATTGCTTGGTAGGAACCGCTTGGCGAATAGCTAATTATTAGTGCTGGTGACAGCTCTAAATCGGGCCGTTTCTGGCTAAATTCCAAATCTTCTCTTAGCTGGGAGTTCTCGTTCTCAATATCGGTTAAGTTAGCTAGCTGAGCTAACAGTCTGATATTTTGATCCCGTAGATCGGCATTCTCCTTGGCCAAGTCACGAATCGACAGGATTAGTTTGACGCTATTACTAGCTTTGGTAGCAATTGTATTAACTGCCAAAATTGGTTTTGACATAACTCGCCGGGCCAAGTCCCTGGCCGGACTAAAAAAGGCGAACTGGGCAATCACCGCCAGAACCAGCACTCCCCCAATCAGCCAGCGGCGGCGGCGGTAGCGATCCATTACTTGCGCAGAGCGCTACTAAGTAAAACGCTCTCCAACGTCTCTAAGTCTTCCAGAACAACGCCCGTCCCGCGAGCCACCGCCGTTAACGGATCGTCGGCAATAAATACTTTTGTTTGCGTCGCTTGGGAGATTAGGAGATCCAGATCTTTAAGCAAAGCCCCCCCGCCAGCCAAAACGATTCCTCTCTCCATAATATCGGCCACCAGCTCTGGGGGAGTTTCCTCGATTGTTGATTTAACCGCTTCGACAATAGTCATTACCGACCGGCTGATTGCTCGGCGAACTTGTTCGTCGTTAATAATTACTTCCCGGGGCAATCCGGTTACTAAATCCCGGCCACGCATTGGCCGCTCCAATTTTTCCTTTTGAGGAAAGGCCGACCCAATCTCCATCTTGATTCGTTCGGCCGTTCTTTCGCCCAGTAGCATATTGAAGTTATCCCGGGCAAAGTCGATCATATCCTGGTTCATCTCATCGCCGGCAATTCGCACCGACCGAGAGGCAACGATTCCGCCCATCGAAATAACCGCCACTTCCGTGGTACCACCACCGATATCAACAATCATACTGCCGGTCGCTTCCTGAATTGGTAGCTTGCAGCCAATCGCCGCCGCCACCGGTTCTTCAATCAGAAAGGCCTGCCGAGCGCCAGCGTTGATCGCCGCTTCTTCGACAGCCCGACGCTCAACTTCGGTAACCCCGTAAGGTATCCCAATTAGGACTCTTGGTCTTGGCAAAAGTGAAAAGCCCTCTTTATGAACGCGGTCAATAAAGTACTTGAGCATTTGCTCGGTTATCTCGAAGTCGCTGATGACGCCATCAACTAACGGCCGGGTGGCGACGATATGTCCCGGAGTTTTACCGACCATTATCTGGGCTTCCTGACCAATCGCTAGAACTTGTCGGGTCTTCTGATTAATCGCTACCACCGATGGCTCGTTAATAACAACCCCCTTACCTCTAACATAGACGAGGGTATTGGCAGTCCCTAGATCGATCCCAACGTCATGCGAAAATGCACCAAAAAGACGGTTCAGCATTGTGATTGAATACTAGGGTAACACCTCCGGAAAAGCAATTACCGCTGGTATACTAAAACCGCTTTGGCACCGTTGGTTATTTCAATGGGATCCCAGTTGTGAATCGACTGGTATAAATTTTGATAGCTGTAGTGAAACCCTTCGCCGTTTCTGGTACCCGGATCGTTGGTGATAAATCCGGTTTTATCGAAACCCTTGATTACCAGCATATGGTAAATTGGCCCAGGAGTGCGAAAATTCGGGTTGTCGAGCAACCGTCCCGCCGCTGGAACAATTACTGGCCGACCAGCCAAGACTTCCCGTTTTATTTCATCGATTGTCGGGTTTTCCAAAATTTCCGCTCCACCGAATTGATAATATTTTTTTGCCGCCGAGGCTAACTGGCTCAACGTTAAATCAACTTTATAGCCATTGTCTTGCTGCCAATGGATAAAGTTAAGTATCTGTTGGTCTTGCCCCTCAAGATCCAGCGTAGTTTTTCGATAGTAATCACGCACCATATGGAGGCTAGCTTCTTCACAAGCTTCGCCGTGCAACTCGTCCCACACTGCAAACGGCGCCTGGACATAAAATGGGACCTTAAGAACAAACTTGGTTGGCAGTGGCGTTTCTTGGCTTTCTTGGTTATTGGTCGGTTCTGGCTTACTACTCTTAACCGTTTTAGTTGGAGCGCTATCCACAACCGAGTGGTCATTGAGCGAATAGATGGCAGCGATAATGCCAATTGAAAAACCAACTGCTACAACTACTAAAAATATTATCGAGCTTCGGTTGAGCATTAATAAATCACCACCCCACTATTATTAAATGTTGACCAATTGCTTTTCAGCGTTGCGGCTGACCAAACAATCCGGCCGACAATTGGATCGTTGATAATAAAACTGGCCGGGTTGCTCGGCGAACCAATATAGCCGATAACCGTCCGGGCATGCTCACCTTTCCAGGCAGCAATATAGCGATGAGCTGGGGTATACCAGGGATCCTTATAGGCATTGCCCAGAACTCCCCAGATTATTACTGGGTTACCAGACTCTAGCTCTCCCGCCAATTGCGAAACACTCCCGCCGGAAAAGGCCTTGGCGTTGCGCCAACTCTTAGCGGCTCTGGCAATTGGTCCCCAGTGAACGCCGTAGCCGGTTGAATTCTGGCTGCCATCGATATTGCCAACAAAGGCAACGTCTGGGTCGCCCCAGGTGTTGCCACTTTTAATAGTGGTGTCGTAACCAACCACCGACATAATGTCCAACTCGCTAACATTTATGCCCCGATAATTAAGTGCCATTTTCAGGGCTGCGGCCTCACAAGATAGCGCCCGGTCCTGATAGTCAATTGGAATATTAAGGACTACCCTCTTAAGCTCAGTAGTAAATGTCAATGAATAGTTGTTTGCCAGCGGTTTACCGTAGATCGTTTTGACACCGGCAATAATCCCCAGAGTATAGCTGCGACTGTAGTCGAACGATTTGTTAGGATTTACAACCAGAGAGTTGCCAGACCAGCTGGTCGAAAATTCAATTGCCGGACTAATAGTCAGGTTATCAAGTAACTGACTTTTATTAACCGGCTGATCAAACTTAATAATAATATTATCTCCCAATCCAACGGCGGTTTGGTACTGGTACGGCGAGCTGCTGGTTACTTTCAGGTTACCGACAGTCTTAAAAGAGAGCGACTCTTTCTCGTCGATAAAGCTTCCAGAAACTGCCCGAGCTCCTTGCTCAATAGTTGCAACGTATTTAGTGTCAATCGCTAGATCATTAGAAAATATATAGTTTAGCGTTTGGCTGTCCGTCCAAGACCATCGGCCAATATTTTTAGGCGAGAAGGTCAGCCGATCAATAACACTTTGCCGATCCATTGTTTCGCTAAATAATACTGTCAGGTTCTGTTGATTGGGTAGGACGGAACTGCCCTGAGGTGAGTAGGATTTAACCAATGCCGGCGCACGAGTAGTAAACACTTCTTTGGCAATAATTTGCTTTTTGAGACGTCGCTCCACCTGATCGCTTTCAACGTCATAAATTAACACTTGTCGCCAAATAGTCAGCGTATATTTTTTGCCTTGTTCAAGTGGCTCGGTAAAAGTTAGCGTATAGGTATTGTTAGATATCTCAGTTGAGAAATCGGCGGCAGGAGTCAGCTCAAAAAAGAAGTCGGCAATGTTCTGGGGTGGTTGGGTTAACTCAATTGTCACCGGCTCCTCGGGCGAGACGTCTTTAACGCCTGACACGCTGGTCAGCTTAATATCAGGAAGTTTTTGTGTTTGAACCTCTTTGACGCTCTCAATTTTCTTGCCGAATCCAACAACCCCCACGATATTAGAGAACTGCAAGTTATAGACTTTGTCGATATCCCAATTGGTCTGTGGGGTTATGATCATTGTCCGGGAAAGATGGCCGAAAAAACCACCGCTCCAACCGATCGATACCGGTACATTTGGATCAACTGCCAACCTTATATTGTGACGCGACGGCGGTAACGAGAACCGAACGACAATCGGTTTGGTGACAGTTTGTTTTTCGCCCGATAGGATCAGTCGTGGTGTCGAGGGAAAAAGTGCTGATAGCATAGTCAGCCCCCCGGCTAACAAACAGATTATCCAAAAACTACTGACAATCAATTTCTTGGGGTTCTCAATCCAAAGCTGTTTAGTTTTTTCGAGTAAAGACATCTTTAAGGCCAACGTACAGCGGGCCCCAAAATAGCCCGAATGCAAAAATTGTTATTATTTTTTCCACCGCTATACCCATAAACGTTACGCCACTAAGCGTATCGGTAAACCAAAAACGACCGGCATCCCCGGGTAAATCAAATAGCACGACAGTGTAAAGAAAAACAAAAAATCCACCCATAATTATTGAGGAAAATAAAATATCGTTGATCTCCTGGGCGTAAAAGCGAATCGCCAGCAATAAATTAATCCCAATCCCATAAATTATACTCGGTAAAAGTGGTTGCCCAAAAATATCAAAAAGTATCAAGCTTAGCGCCAAGCCAGCAATAAACACTAAAAAATGGTGCCGGGACGATTGGGGGGTCTTAACAATTTTTATCTTGATAACTTTTTCGTAGAGCGCCGTCAAAATCACGCCGAGCGAGAAAACAATAACTGCTTGGCTGATAAAAAAGTTAAAGATAACTACTTTACTAAACAGACCAAAGTAGCTCTCCGATAAGATCGGTGTTAGCAACAATATTGGCAGCGAGACAATCCCTCCATAAATAATCTCCCGCCGTTTGGTTGTCTCGCGAATGATTAAGAGTAAGGCCAGTAAAGCCGCTAAGTGCCAAGGGGTCAGCCAGTTAAGCATCTTAGAAAAACTCCCTTATTTTCGCTTTATGCTCGGCAAAGGTCTTGGAAAAATAAGTTTGTCCTTGGGCATGGAAATAAAAGAAATAATCGTGCGATTCGGGATTAACAGCTGCCTTAATACTTGCCAAACCGGGGTTGGCAATTGGTCCTGGCGGCAAACCACCATTTAGGTAAGTATTATATGGGGAAACAACTGATTGTGGGTCGCCGCTAACAAGAATCTTCCAATCGCCCTTGGCGTATTGGACGGTTGCGTCAGCTTCGAGATTCATACCAATTTTTAAGCGATTAACATAAACCCCGGCGATGGCCGAGCGCTCCGAGTCACTTTTAGCCTCTCGCTCAACAATCGAGGCCAGTATTACTGTTTCGGCTGTAACATTGAGTTCGATAGTCCTGGTAGCAAAATTATCGCGCATCAATTGGATAAGTTCATTAATTGTTATTTCGTACTTAACTTCGTAGGTATCAGGAAAAAGATAGCCCTCATACTGATCGGCGGTCTTAGCGAACCCTTTTAGCTGCGCTAGCTTCTTGTCATTAACTAAATAATTTTCGATGTCTTTAGCTCGCCAACCTTCGATAATCGTAATGCTGGTAGTCTTAAACTTCGCCCTAGCCAGGTTGTCAGCGATTATTGACGCCGAGTCAGCCGATGATATCACGTAGGTCCCGGGCAGGATATTGGCTTGAATCATTTTTAAGTACAAGAAAAAGGCAAACTGGCTTTTGATTAACGACTCCTCTGAAAGTTTCTGGGCAACTGCCGCCCGACTCATTCCCGAAACTACAGCCACCTCCTTAGTTATCGGGTTGTCAGGATTTTTAGCGCCAAGCAACACCGTCATAATTACTACCAGAATAACGATTATTCCGAATAAGATCGCCGCACTAATCTTGAATGTTTTCATTAGGAATTGTCTTCGAGATACTGCTGGAGGATTAATTGGGCCGCTACCTGATGAACTCGCTCTTTTGAGTTGCCCAGACTTTCACCCTGGCTAACAATTATTTCTTCGGCCATAAAACTCGTTAAGGTTTCGTCAACAAAGTGGACATTTACGCCGAGTTTTTCCTTAAGCTCCCTAGAAAAGTTACTGATTTTCACTGATTCTTCAGTTGGTTGGCCATCTTCGTTGACCGGCAAGCCAACAACAATTGCATCGGCCTCCTCCAACTCCATCAGCTTTTTTATCTGCTCAATCGCCCAGATCCGACCATTTTCTTCGTAAAAACTGTGATTCTTCGGCGAAGCAAGAGTCGTTAGCTCCGAGGCTAACGACTCGCCAACCGCTACTCCAATTTTTTTACTACCAACATCAAGTCCAAGGTAACGCATATCAGTTGGTTTTGGTTTTATCGATAAAGCCGTACTCAATCCTAATTTCTTTGGCTAATAACGGCAGACGGTTTATCCACCAGCTTGGGCTGATCGATACTTCAGCCGATTGGGCATCGTATTGCTCAACGACAATTGCCGAGGCCGCTTCCCGCGATTTGTTTTTAATGCTTTTTGATATCCTGGTTTTATCGATATTCGGTACTTTAAAGGCCACTCCAGCAATCTCAAAATCTATCTGGTTTTTATCTTTGGTAATCTTTTTAGTTGTAAAAACTGGTTTGTTGTCATCGGGAAAAACTACCCGCTCGTTATCGTTAATCCGATTATCAAAGGCGGCAATAAATATCTCCAGCGCTTGGTTTTCATCGAAAACAACAACCCCATACTCAACAATCAGCGTTGCGGTGGCACTACTAACTTCCTCCCCCGCATCTTTGTCGGCATCTTCTTGTTTGATGTCTGCCCAAATAGCGTCGCTAAGAATTTTCTGGCCAGCCGCTTTTTCTGTTAGCTCCTTTGTCGCCTCTTCTTTGGCCGTTTTGTTTAATTTTAACAACGCCGAATCGATATCGTCTTGTGATAATACAGTTACAACCTTAGTTAACCCTCCGGTAAAGGCGGTGGAGCTCGACGCCGGGGTATTTGACAGGGCTCCGGCAACGCTAAACGATCCGGATGCGACGTTGTAGCTTTCGCCTGGTTCGACAGCGGTAACCTCGACCACCTTACTCTTGTAGATTGGTTGGCCGTTGTTGGGGTCATAAGTAACTTTGCCAATCGTTACCGATTCGTTCAGCGTAAAAACCTTTCCGCCGCTGTGGGTCGCTTTCGTGCCGGCGCTAAATGTCTGATCCTTGCCCACCCCCGAGCCGTCGGTGTGTTTGTTGATAATCGTTATCTTGCCGGTTGCGTCGGTGCCAACGTCTTTTTGGCCAGTCGCGGTAATTTTCTCGCTCTTAGTTTTTTCGACCGACAATTTATTGCCAGCAATAGTATTAGCTTTTTGCTCCTTGAGGTTGTTGACGGCCGAAACATTAACCTTTTCCGATAACGGCTCGGCCAAATAAGTGATAGTTACTATCGCCCTGGGTACAAAGACCACGACTAGAATAATAATAAATAACAATACCCCAAAACCGACAGCGACTGATTTCCAAGGGATTTTGAATTCTTTGCGAGAATTAAATCCGCCGCTCCTAGACATAATCGCCGGCAAATCATCGAGTTTTCTTGATTCGCTCTGGGGTTTTTCCGCTAGCGCTTCCGGCTTAACCGTTGTTGGCTCAAATACCTTGGGCACTTCACCGTCATTTGTTGGCTCGGCTGCTGCGGCCGGTTCGTCTTTGGCCAGTTCTTTCTCTAGTTGCTGGTCTTCTTCAACCATCTGTTTGTGTTGACGATTTGGGTCGTATTGTTGAACTTTGACGCCGTCGATCACTTGATCTGGCAGAGCCGGAGTGGTGGGTTGAACTGGAGAGCCGGCTGGTTGGGGGGTACTGGGAATGGCGGTAATTGCCCCGTAAGTTTTGATGCCGACTTGCCCGGCCAGGCGTTGGCCAATTTTATTGGTTGTCACGAGCGTTATCGTTTTACCCTGTTTTTTCGCCTCTTTGGCCACCAACTTTAAATTAACCAAGCTTTGAAAAAGACCGCTATTTTTGGCCAGTACCAGAGCAATTTCCTTGTCGCTCGATTGAGCGATTTTATCGATTACGCTAGTAATCTCCTCGTCTGGCTCCAGATAAACCGGTTTGTAGGCCATTATTGTTTCAACCCCGTCACGGCTTTACGCATCATCGTCTCTAGAATACTCGATTCACCGATTAAGTCTAAGGCAATATTCGACAAGGCCAGTGGCGTTACCTCGGAGATATCTTTGAGATGGTCGGTTTCGTCTTTCATATTGGCCACATCGCCAGGGCGAATAAACTGCGTGTCCGGCTGGCGAGCAAACGGTAAATCTTTAACCCATTCCTCGCCCTCCAGTGCCGCTTTAATCTCCGGCAAATTACTGCCGCCGCCACAGAGCAGAATCTTTGATGGCAACAGATCGGTCTCACCGAACTCTTCAAGGGAAATCTGCAGGGCCGACAGCCAAACATTAACGTCGTTAGTGAGAGCGTTTTTAACTTTCTCGGCTGGCTCTGGCTCTAAATTACCAGCTGAGTACTGAAGCTTGGCTTCTTCGGCTTCTTGGAAATTTTTGTCCAGCACTGCCGCCACTCGCTTAGTAAAGGCCCGGCCGCCAATGGCAAACATTTTTGTCCCCTCAACGCCGCCGTTACGGACGACTGCCACGTCGGTGGTGCCGCCGCCGATATCAATAAATATCGCCGCAAAATCGGTGGATTCTTCGTCTAGACAGCGGGCTACCGCATACGGCTCGGCCGCGACAGCCAAAAGCTCTAATCCCAATTCATTAACGACGGTTTCCAACGCCCCCAGCTGAACAATTGGCGCAAAAGCGTTATAAACTCCGACCGATAGTTCTTTGCCTTGGTAGCTCATCGGGTTGGAAACTTTGTAGCCATCGATAGTAACATTAACAATGGCGGCGTTGACTAGCTGGACATCGATTTCCTCTTGGCCGGTTTCGACTGCCAACTCGGCCCGAGCCGCCCTAAAGGCCTCGGCTTGGGCTTTGTTAACGATATCTTGTAGCTCAGCCAACTGAATTTGGGTGGCTGGCTGTTCTCGACGGATTTTCACTGTACTGGTTGTCCCTTTAACTAATTCGCCAGCAATACCAACGATTGCTTTGTCGGGCAGGTACTGGGCTTGGTTGGCGGCCTCCTCGATTGCCATCTCGCAGTTTTTCGCCACACCGTGGATATCGGTAACGCCGCCGCCCTGCATATCGCTTAAGCGTTGGCGGGCTCGACCGACGCCGCGGACATAGCCACGACCGTCGATTACTTCAAAAACCAGGGCTTTGACAAACTCCGTCCCAATGTCGAGTGAGATTGCCCAGTTATTCTGCCGTTTTTTCTTCCCTCCGAAGATTCCCATTGATAGCTATACGATACCGAGAAAACTTCCTAATGGCCAGTAAGCCCTTTAGCAACTCCCAGTTGCGCTAAATTGACGAAAGCCAAGAAATATATTTAGGTTAAAGTATGGAAAAAGAACCGATCCCGATGAGCGAGCCCAGCAATGAGGCCGACCGACCGAAGAACTTCGCCGAAACCCAAGCAGACTTCGACCAGTCGCGCGTTGAGGCGGAAAAGCTCGAAACTGAAAACCCAAATTAGCCCACCGTTGCCTTGATCCGCCGAATACCCTGGCTGGAGGCTTCTTCTTTAAGAATCTCAAATTTTCCCAGCTCGCCGGTGGATTTGACGTGCGGACCGCCGCAGAGCTCTTTGGAGAAGTCCCCAATTGAGTAAACCGCCACCATATCGCCGTATTTTTGGCCAAATTCGGCCAGTGCCCCGGATTTGAGTGCGTCTTTTTGCAGCATTTCCTCGCGAACCACCGGCAGATTGGCTTTAATTTGGTCGTTGACAATTTTTTCCACTTTTTTCAGCTCGTCGTCAGTTATTTTTCGATCGAAGGAAAAATCAATCCGTAAGCGCTCACTGGTGACGTTGGAGCCGCGCTGATGAACTTCCGGTCCGAGAACTTGCCGCAGAGCGGCAAGTAATAAGTGGTGGGCGGTATGGTGTTTGACAGTCTGCTCGTTGTGATCGGCTAAGCCGCCTTTGAACTGTCCGGCCGAGCCAGAGCGCGAAATTTGCTGGTGTTTAGTGAATAGCTCGTCGAAATACTTTGGGTTAACCTCGTATCCCTCGCTGACCAAATGCTCGATAACCATTTCTTTGGGAAAGCCGAACGATTCGTACATATAAAATGCTAGCTCGGTGACGGTTTTTTGATCGGCTGACTGGTTGCGTTTCTGCCACTGCTCCAAATGGTTAGCTGCCCGGCTAAGATTTTTTTCAAACAAGGCTCTTTCAGTATCAACAACCCTCCAAATTTCCTTTGTTGATAACATCTCGTAATATTGGCTGTAATAATGGTGGATTTTGTTAATTATCCCCAGCCAATCAAGGTGTTCCGACAGCTTCCTACTCAAAAACGCAACTTTTCTAATTAGCCGCCGCAACACGTAGTCCCGCCCCTTATTGCCAGGAGTAACACCAGCACTAACTAGGAAAATTACTGCCTTTAAATGATCAGCAATAACTTTGCTCTCGTATTGGTCTTGCTCATCAATAGCACCAATCCAGTCGCTGTACGGCGCTATCTCCCAAACCGACTTTTTCCCCTGTAAAACCGTGCTAAGACGCGCTAGTCCACTACCGGTATCTAACCCGACAAACTCTAGTTGAGTATATTGCTGATCGTCCGAGCAGTAGTACTGGTTGAACACCAAGTTCCAGACTTCAATCCCGTCGATATATATCTCGGTGTTTGGCCCGCAGGGTCCTTGGTCGCCAGTTGGACCCCAGAAATTATCCTCTCGGCCAGCTTTGACAACTTTAACGCCGTGTTTTTGCCAGATTTTTTCACTCTCAAGATCAGCCGGCGTATCCTTGTCGCCCTCAAATACCGTCACATGGATGCGGTTCTTGGCCACATTCAGATGCTCGCTAACAAACTCCCAAGCCTCATCGATCGCCTGTTCTTTCATTTTGTACGAATCGTGTAGGCCAAAACGGAAGTTGCCGAGCATCTCGAACATTGTTAGGTGGGTGGCGTCGCCAACTTCGACAATATCAGTCGTTCGAACGACTGGCTGGACAGAAACAACGGCGTGATTTTTGATTAACTCCGGCTGGGAGTAAAACGGCTTGAACTGTTGCATGCCGGCAGTCGTAAATAAGACCGATGGGTCGTTGTCAGGAACAATCGGCGCCGGCGGAACTAGGGCGTATTTTTTCTGTTGAAAAAAGTTTGTAAAACTTTTTCTTAGCTCGTCAATGCCCATACCTAATTGCCCGGTAGGAAAAACTGCCAGATACTGCCCACTCCCGAGGAACTGTTGTCTTGCTCAAGATCGGTGTTAATGGTCGATGGCGATAACAGGCCGCGCCAAAAATCGAGAATCGGCACGGTGATCACCAGTGAGAGATCGGTTTTTGGCTTCAACTCAAAGTCGTTGTTATTGGCGCCGTCAATATAATTTTTCCACCACTGGCCGTAAATTTTATCGTAGGCCTTTTCGATCGTTAGAATCTTATCGGCATAGGCAACCGTCCCGCCGATTGGCGAGCCAGCTTCATATGCCAGTACTGCTCCACCGCCGCCGTTATAGGCGATCAGGCCTTTGCGGACATTGCCGCCGTAGTCGCGGATCCGGCCGCAGATGTAGTGGGCACCAAAACGGATTGCCAGATCAGGGTTGCTAGTTAAATCGCTGGGGGTAAACGGTGAGACTCCTAGTCGCTGGGCAACCGCCACAGCCGTTGAGGGGATAAACTGGGTTAAGCCAACCGCCCCGGCGTAAGAATGGGCCGTAACGTTCCAGGTACTTTCCGTATAGATTAGTGCCGCCAAAAAGTTTGGGGTCGCCACACCCTTGCAGTATTCGTTAGTCCATTTCGCCATTGAGCCCTGGAATTGTTTCGGCAGAGGGTAGGCGATACTGGCAAACAGCACCGGCCCCAAGATAAAGACCACCGAGCCAATAGCAACTAAGCCAACGGCGATGTAGAGTGTAACTTTTGTCCGAACCGACATTTACGTCAGTGTAACAGAGAAAAAAAATGTGCGCGAGAGAGGACTCCTCGCTTCTGGTG